>NZ_JAIVFR010000774.1 GCF_020829685.1 Nostoc sp. CHAB 5715
GCGACTTAGGTTGAAAGCCCCCGGATTTATCCGTGGAAGCGATAAAAATTTATACTTTTTTGAATCCCCTGACTTGATTGCTGGGGAGATTCTGAATTCTGAATTCTGACTTCTGGATTCTCCTCAAAGTATTTAGTTTTCAAGGTTCAGGTTCCAAAAAAAAGACAGTAATAACTAAAAGCCCACACTGCACCCGATCAAGAGGACAGTGTGGGTAATTTATGCCTGTAACACGAATGATACTCTGTGTATCTGGCTAGCGGAACATACTACTGACTGAAGTATCTTCATGAATCCGCCAGATAGTTTCTCCTAAGAGATTAGCTACTGACAGCACCACTAGTTGTGGAAAGCGATTGTTTTCTGGTATGGGAATTGTATTGGTAACAATGACTTCCTCAAACAAGCCACTGGATAACCGTTCCATCGCTGGTGGAGAGAACACTGCATGAGTTGCACAGGCGTATACTTGACGCGCTCCTTCTTCACGCAGTAATCGCGCTCCTTCAGCGATCGTGCCTCCAGTGTCGATCATGTCATCCACCAAAACTGCCGTTTTGCCTTTAACATCGCCGATGACATTTAATACTTCTGCAACATTATGTGCATGACGACGTTTGTCAATAATTGCCAGTGGGGCATCATTCAGTTTTTTCGCAAATGCTCTGGCTCGCGCTACACCGCCAACATCAGGGGAAACAACCACAAGGTCGGGCAGTTCTTTGCTTGCTAGATAATCTAGCAATACTGGCGATCCGTAAACATGGTCAAAGGGGATATCGAAATAGCCTTGAATTTGAGCCGAGTGCAAATCCATTGCTAGAACGCGGTTAGCACCTGCTTCGGTGATCAAGTTAGCAACTAGCTTGGCGGTTATTGACTCTCTTCCTGCCGTTTTGCGATCGGCACGGGCATAGCCATAGTAGGGAATTACTGCCGTCACCTGTCGCGCAGAAGCTCGACGACAGGCATCAACCATAATCAATAATTCCATTAAATGATCGTTGACGGGTTGACAACATGGCTGGATTAAATAGACATCACAACCCCGAATCGATTCTTGGATTTGAACGTAAAGTTCTCCATCCGCAAATCTTTTACGAATCATTGGCCCCAAGTCCATGCCCACATAACGAGCAACTTCTTGAGACAGTTGTATATTGGCAGAGCCAGAAAACAGCCGCAGGCGATGATTATCGGTCAGTCCTGTTGCAGATGGTTGCACTTTGAATGTTGCAGAACTGAGCACAGCCGATCCTTTATGTGCATTCATAGCAATATTATCATTAAAGATTTAATAGGTTTAACCGAGAAATCGCCTAAAAAAACATCTGTGAGTTTTGTTGAATCTTCCATACAAAATTTAAACATTTTCCCATAAAATTATCATTGGCTAAGTGTCTAATTTTTTTTGGCAAGCAAACAAACTATTGATAGCTTAACGGACATTTAGTCTGTCCACTAGGTCTATAGTTCAAATTTTTTGGGTTGAGGTAAACATTGGTGTGGTAGGTTCTTCTAACTACCTCATTTATAGCTAACACTAAAGCATTTACAACTTAAGTGATTATTGAAGCTTATTCTCATACAGTATAGCACCTGCAACTAAGTACATCAATAGTAGCTTATTATTCAATATCTTACGTATTGACAAAAATTACAATTACATAAACTCGATTCTCAAGTTAATTTTGCATATTTCAAAATCTATCGTTTTCCCAAGAAGATAAATTGAATTGAGGATTGGGGGCTGTTAAGTTATGGACTAGGAAATAACCTAGCTCTGGTGGGGGTTTACCCATTGGTATAGTAGAATATTGCCGCAGGTAACTGTCCGTCGCCTCTTGGACTTAAATCTTTGTGGGTGACTGAAGAGGTAGGGGAGCGGGGAACTCTTAGCTGGAGGAAATGAAGAAGCAGGAAAGCTCTTAGCTGGGGAAAAAGGGGAAACTTTCTCCCCAGCAAAACGCACCCTGCTCTAATTCTTCTTTTCCTTCCCCTTTGTTCCCTTCCCCCTGCCTCTTGTTGACTTCTTCCTCAGTTGCTACTACACTCAATCATTCGATCATGCAACCACCCCTTACAGTTGGCACTGTCTTGCAAAACCGTTATCGCATAATTCAAATTCTCGGACAAGGAGGATTTGGTATAACCTATCTGGCAGAAGACCAGAGGCGCTTTAACGAACTTTGCGCGATCAAGGAATTGATTTCAACAGCAACGGAGGCTTTGGCTTGGGAGAAGGCACAAGAGCTTTTTCACCGAGAAGCTGCCATTTTATATCAAATTGAACACCCACAAGTCCCGAAATTCCGGGAAAGATTTGAGCAAGACCAACGTTTATTTTTGGTGGAGGACTACGTTGCAGGTCAAACGTATCAAGCTCTGCTGGCTGAACGTCAAGCTGTAGGTCAAACTTTCACAGAAGCTGAAGTATTGCAGTTGATAAAGTTGTTGCTGCCTGTTTTAGAGCATATTCACAGTCGAGGGATTATTCACCGAGATATCTCGCCAGAAAATATTATTTTGCGAGATAGTGACGCTAAACCTGTGTTAATTGACTTTGGGGTAGTAAAAGAACTGGCAACTCGTTTACGATCGCCAGAGAGTGCAATGCCAGAAACCACTGTGGGAAAATTAGGCTACTCTCCTAGTGAACAAATGCAAACAGGGGGAGCTTACCCTAGTAGTGACTTGTATGCATTAGCAGTAACAGCAATTGTTGTGCTGACTGGTAAAGAACCAAGGGAGCTATTTGACCAAAACCAACTAACTTGGAATTGGCAACGGTGGGTAACAGTTAATCAGCGATTTGCTATAGTGTTGAATCGAATGTTAAGTCATATACCGAGCGATCGCTATCAAAGTGCTGCTAGTGTATCTCAAGCACTACAATCTTTAGAGCAAGTGAATCTTCCTCCCTTGAATGCGTCTAACTTGCAAACAATCGCTGTTGGTCGCCGTCCTGATTCAGTACCACCAGCAGCTTCGCCCAAGAAACAAACCGATCCTGTGATTCCACCAAGTCTCACTAGCTCAGTCTTGGATAATCCCTTAGCGATCGCAGCAATTGGTACTGCTGTAGTGATCGTAGCGGGATTTGGTTCTTGGGCGTTGGTAAGTTCCATCCGCAGTCAGTCCAAAACACCAAATGAGACGCTTCCACAAAATTTCCCTTCACCAGTTATTACTGGTGGTACTACATTCACATCCACACCCACCCCCGAGCAACCTATTATATCTAGTAGGCAACTCAATCTTAAAGCATCTAACCCAACCACGGTTACAGATACTCTCAAAACAAATCAAATCATCCGGTACACTTTTTTTGGACAGGAAGGTGACAATTTAATTGCGTTTCTTGACCCAGGAAGCAGCGTTTTGCTAACAGTCTTCAGTCCCAATGAACAACCAATTGATCAGGATGTCCAACAAGTAACATCATATAAAGGCATATTGCTGGTTACTGGTAGATATACTATTGAATTAACACTAGTTCCAGGAGTTGACGAAAGTAGTTACAACCTCAATGTTGCATTAGAAACACCAGCAAAACCAATACCTACAGAGACAGCTATACCAAAAGTTACAAGAAACATCAATCACTTACATCAGTGTCGGACATCGCAGCCAATTGCTGAATTATCATCAGTTTGTGTTGGAATTACGGCAACAACAA
>NZ_JAIVFR010000775.1 GCF_020829685.1 Nostoc sp. CHAB 5715
GGAAGTTTGTATAGAATTGCTTATCTCCGGGAGGGCGGAAGCGTAATTGCCCAGGAGTTGGGGGGAAGACTCCTGATAGCAGAAATGGCGGCTGAACAAGGGCGACAACTATTAAATATTGTCGAGGAAATGGCGATCGCTTCTGGTATTTCCGTCCCTGAAGTTTATCTCCTTGAGAGAGAAACCAGCATTAATGCCTTTGCTGCCGGATTTACGCCCAATGATGCTGTAATTGGAGTTACCCGTGGAACCTTGCAACATCTGAATCGGGATGAACTACAAGGAGTTATCGGCCACGAATTCAGTCATATTCTCAATGGAGATATGCGGCTGAATTTGCGTTTGGTGGGACTACTGCATGGGATTTTGTTCATTTATTTAACTGGGGAATTGCTCTGGCGCATTCGCGGTAGCTTCCGTTTAGGAAAGGAAGACAAGGGTTTACCTTTGTGGGCTTTTGGTTTAGCACTGATGGCAATTGGCGGTATCGGATTATTTTGCGGACGCTTAATTAAAGCCGCAGTCTCTCGCCAACGGGAATTTCTCGCCGATGCTTCGGCTGTACAGTTCACTCGCAACCCCAATGGACTTACCGGAGTCTTCCAAAAACTCCAAAAAATGGATTCACGCTTGATTGCGCCCGGGGCAGAAGCCGCTAGCCACATGTTTTTTGGCAATGCTCTCAACCCCTCTTTCTGGGAAAATATGTTTTCTACCCACCCACCCTTAGCAGAACGTATCCGCCGGGTTGGGGGTTTGAACGTCAGCAATTTAGCAGCAATGCCATCTCGCAATCAAGTGCGTTCCCCCTCCCAGGAATCTTTAACAATGGGCTTTGCTGGTGGTTCTGGCACCACACCAGAACAGGTTGTAAACCAAGTTGGAAGCGTCACACCAGAGCATTTTGCCCATGCTCAAGCGCTGTTATCGCAGTTACCCGAATCCCTGCGCTTGGGCGTGCGGGAGCAGGAAAGTGCAATGGCGATCGCTTTTGCGCTAGCGTTAGATACTGAAAATATCGAGATCCAACAACGTCAAATTGCTTGGTTACGCGAGGTGCAGCCTGCTGAGTTGGTAGATAAAACCTTGGAATTGAGCAGCGAAATTAGCCAGTTAGATCCCAGAATTCGCTTGCCACTTGTAGATTTAGCAGTACCCGTATTGCGTCAAAATTCTGCCAAAGAATGCCAAAGGTTGTGCAAATGCGTCCACGGTTTAGTTGTAGCTACCGGAAGTTTATCACTGTGGCATTTTGTGTTGCAGTTAATCCTGTGGCATCGCCTCCAACCTAGTATAAATCCCACATCTGCGACAACAGTCGAATTTACCTCTATAGAAGAGATTTGGCCAGATAGTTTATTAGTATTGTCCGTCATTGCCCGCGTTGGACACTCCCAACCCGATACCTCCACCGAAGACATCGCCTATGCTTTTCGTTCTGGAGTTTTTCGACTTCCTAAAGCTGGAGAGCAAGAAAAACCAGACACGCCACTTACCTGTAATTTCACCGAGCTTAAGAAGAGTATCGATCGCCTCCGTCTTGCCAGTCCCAAACTCAAGCAAGCTATTGTTGATGCCTGCGCCCACACGGTACTTTTAAATAACAAAGTTACACAGTCAGAAGCAGATTTACTAAGAGCGATCGCAATGACGCTAGACTGTCCCATTCCCCCATTTTTAAACCCTCAGCGTAGCGTTTCCAAACAGAAACAATCTTCTCCAAAGCGAAGTTAATATTAAGACTTACGCATTGACAGAAAATACCAAATATGTGTTAACAAAAAGCCGGATATTTCGTAGGGGTTTAGCATTGCTAAACCCTTACAGCGCGGATCTATTTACCATCAAAGTAATAATTAATAAAAGCCTGAAACAACCTATTTCAGTTAAAGCATACCACTACTCCCCTCTTAAATTACGAATTACGAATTACGAATTACAAATTATCTAGTTCGCAATAACTGCACGAAAGTATTACTCACCGTATTGTCTTTAGTATCTGCGGCGTATTGAATCAATTTTTCTCGCAGTTCTTTGGCTGCATCTAAAGGAAGCAACGTTGCTAGCAAGAAATAAACACCACGAAAACGCGGATCGCCCATTCTATCAACTAATAGTCCTTCGGCGGCATCAGTTTCGCCCAGAAAGTTTTGCACCAAGAAGAAATCCATGATTTTATCGTGGCGGAAGTACCATTCTTTCTTGGCTTCGCCTTTTTCATCTTGCCACTGACGCCTGACTACCATCTTGTATTTCTCGTCTTCCAAAGACATGACTACTTGGTGAAATTCATCCCCAGGTAGGGCTTGTTTGTCTTCGAGTCGCATTTGGTAGACGGCGGCGGAAAATCTTTTGAGCGGAAATTCTTGACTCCATTCTTGCTGGTATTCTGCCGCCATCAGTATGCTGCACCAGCTCACTATCCCATCAAGAAATAAATTTCTTGGCTGATAGCGCAAGTCCACTAAGCGTGGACTATAAACCTTACCCAGTCTTCTTTAGAAGACTTTAGCTATCAGCCTCAGAATTCATTCTGAGGCGGTTGTTGGGACTGGTGCAAGTTCTGAGTATACAGAATTAATGTTAATTTTTGCTCACGAGTATCAAAGACTCATCCGCGAGTATCAAAGACTCATTCACGAGTATCAAAGACTCATCCGCGAGTATTAAAGACTCTCCCGCGAGTATTAAAGACTCGCCGACGAGTATCAAAGACTCTCCCGCGAGTATCAAAGACTCGCCGACGAGTATCAAAGACTCTCCCACGAGTATCAAAGACTCGCCGACGAATATTAAAGACTTGTCCACGAGTATTAAAGACTCTCGCGTGAGTATCAAAGACTCATTAATGAGGTTTAACTACTCATTCACGGAGTTCAAAGACTACAGCACTTATTGTTTGAATGCAGTACACCAGATACGCGGTAGGGGCACAGCAATGCTGTGCCCCTACGAATGCTTGTATTTGACGCAAGCGAGAACGGCTATAAACCGAATAACAATATTTGCCTATGAATCAGAAGTGGCTTTAGCAGGTTTACTTCTAATAGCTTTAAAACGATCGCCTAACTGTTCGGCAAGACTTTTTAACCCTGGAGTTTTCTTAGCAGCAGTCTTCACATAATCGTAAACTGTCAAGCTGCTGCTCATTGTCTCACTACCGACAGCCATTAAGGTATCATCTACTTGTTCTGTGAGTTGTCGCAGTCCAATCAGAAGTTCGCTGAGAGTGGCGGCTAGTTGATAATCCCGCACAAACTCATCTACATCAAAGCTGGCTGGGAGAATTTCTCGGTTAGATTGGGCAGCAGTCAGGCTAGTGTTGACAAAAGCTAGGCTTTTATCGCCCATCTTAAATAACTTGCGTCGTTCTTCCACACTCAGAGTCACAAGGAAAGGTAACTTTGCTTGAATAGTCGCAAAGGCTGCTTTAATTTCTTGGATATCTGCTGCGGAAAGGGAGCCGGTAATATTTTGGTAAGCCATTGGTTATTTACTCCGGTGAATCTGTTTGTTATGATTCCCATTGGTAAATGCGATCGCACAGTCTAGCCCTGTCAAGGTGACAAATAGCCGGATAATAATACCATGCGATCGCAAACTAAAAAGTAACGGAGGGTATGGTGAATGCTGGGTGCAATATTTGAGCGTTTTGTCAAACAGAGTCCAATTAG
>NZ_JAIVFR010000776.1 GCF_020829685.1 Nostoc sp. CHAB 5715
CCTGATTGAAGATTTTTTACAATCATTTGTGATCGCAGCTGTTGCACCGCCGAGTTACGCTGGTAAGATTCTGCTTCTTCACCCTTAGCAGACTCTACCGCCATTTCAATATCCACGGTAGTTTCTTGCGGCTGACGACGAGCAAAACCTTGGGCCCGCAAGATAATCAATTGCTGATTTGCACCACCAGGTAAATTGATCCGGCGTTTGGCATACTGTTCCGTAAACGCCATATATTCAGCTAATTGCAGCTGAGTACGCGGCGTATGATCGTCAGGTAGTTCGTTTTCTCTCCGGAAAGCTTTGATAGCTTCAATATAAAATGCTTGTAAAAAATCTTCAATCAGGCTGTAACGAGCCTCAAAACCCAACTCAGAGCCGGATATAGTTACATGACGGTAAACCATAGCACCCAAATTGCTATGTAATTCCACGCGCCCTTGCTTTGAACCTAGTTGGTAGTAACGTAAGCATTTGTGCATCCGATGCCTTCCCAACGTAATCTGCCAGGACTTGATTTCCCCAGATGTTTGGATACGGGAGCTTTTGTCACAAATGCGTTCTACTTCTATAGTTATGCGCTTTGCTAAAGCTTCTACGCATCTGGGTGCTGCTTTCACTTGTGCTTGCATTTCCTGACACAGCAATTGAATCAAGGTTTCGCTGCTGCTGTCTGAAAATTCTTCAGTCGAAAGGTGGTTATCAAAAATGGGTGTAGAGTTTGGTAGATTAATGACGTTAGATTTCATAACTTTTCTAGGGAGTAGTATTGCACCGTAATTACAACGCAGAGACAACAATTAAGGTCGGACTTGGCTGGAGAATCTTTAGGCATTCATCCATTAAGGCTTGCCGCATGTAATGCTCACATCTAAAGCTCATATATAAAACTGTAGGAAATACGAGAGAGTTACAGTGATGGCAATGTGTCGGTTTTTTCACAAGCCACCACATTGACGTTGGGACACAAGTACCGACCATTTTCTCAAAGTTGCCAAATCCCTTTTTGTAACAACTGTTGCCACCATCCTGTTATTGCATCTGTGCCCATCGTAGACATCGCATTAAAATATGACAATTTAAAAACTGGAGTCGCTTTTATCACAATTTCCGAAACGGAGAGGTGCGCTTGTGAAGTGTAATTTTTATACCCATGCTGCTGCTGCTTCCCAACCTAAACCCCTCCGTATAATTGCTGCTTCGTCTCCGGTCATATCCAAGATCGTAGACACTTCATAAGTAGGTTCTTCGCCAGTGTCTACAATTATGTCTACCAACTTGTCCAAACGGTCAAATAGCTCTACCTGCGACTGAACAGTTTCTGGATCTATCCGAATCATGCCATTATCTGCTTCATCTGGTGGCAGATGTGCTGAAGTTGAAATAATCGGATTGCCCAAGGCTGCCAGCAACTCCAAACACACTGTATGGTTTGGTACTCTAATTCCAGTAGTTTTCCGCTTGGGGCTTTGCACCAATCGCGGTACTAATTTAGTTGCTGGGAGCAAAAACGTGTATGGCCCTGGAATCAGGCGTTTCATAATCCGATAGGCTGTGTCACTTACGAAGGCATAAGTTGCCACATTTGAAAGCGAGGAACATAAAAATGTCAGTGGTTTATCATTTGCTAGCTGTTTAATTTGCCGTACTCGTTCTACCGCCGACTTGGCATTCAAATCACAACCGATCGCATAGACTGTATCAGTAGGGTAAAGCATGACTGCGCCACTAGAGAGCGCCGACTTTATTTCCTCTATTCGGCGAACTTGAGGATTATCCGGATGAACTGAGAAAATTTTTGCCATAAAGAGTGGGGAGTGGGGAGTGGGGAGTGGGGAGTGGGGAGTGGGGGCAGGGGGCAGGGAGCAGGGGAGAATAACTAATGACTAATGACTGATGACTAATGACTGATGACTAATGACTAATGACTAATGACTAATGACAAATTTATTATGAATAAAATTGCTTATCTTCAATGTCCGACAGGAATTTCTGGTGATATGTGCCTGGGTGCTTTGGTAAGTTTGGGTGTTCCTGTGGAGTATTTAATTGAAAAACTCAATGGGTTGGGTATTGAACAGGAATATCAGTTAAGGGCAGAATTTGTCCAACGGAATGGTCAGCAGGCGACTAAAGTTCATGTGGATTTGGTACACGATCGCCACCACCACCATCACCACGACCATGAACACAGTCACCATCACACACGCCACCTGCCTGAAATAGAGCAGATGATTCTCAAAGCTCAGTTGCCATCACGGGCAGAAGCTTGGAGTTTGGCGGTATTCCGACAGCTAGCAGTCGCAGAAGGGGCGGTGCATGGCATTTCTCCTGAAAAAGTTCATTTTCATGAGGTGGGTGCTGTAGATGCGATTGTAGATATTGTGGGTACTTGTCTGGGGTTGGATTGGTTGGGGATTGAGAGCAATGACGAAGGATTACCCTTACTTTACTGCTCGGCGTTCCCGACTGGTGGCGGCACTGTTCGGGCTGCACATGGTCAGATGGCAGTACCAGTACCAGCAGTATTAAAGCTGTGGGAAATGCGGGGTTGCCCAGTTTATAGCAATGGGATTGACAGAGAACTGGTGACACCAACAGGAGCGGCGATCGCTACTACTTTGGCAAGAGATTTTGGTTCACCACCTGCGATCGCTATCAAGCAGATAGGTTTGGGGGCAGGAACCATAAATTTACCCATTCCCAATATTTTACGGCTTTGGGTGGGTGAAAGCACAAGTTTACAGTCCAATTTCAGCGATTCTGAAGAGAGTAGCTCAAATTTGGAAACGATATCAGTACTAGAAACTCAAATTGATGATTTAAATCCGCAAGCGATCGGCTATGTGTTTGAGGCGTTGTTTGCTGCTGGTGCGGTGGATGTATTTACCCAAGCGATCGCCATGAAAAAGTCCCGTCCAGGGATTTTGCTGAGTGTGATTTGTCATCCAGAAAATTTACTCAGTTGTGAAGCGGTTATATTCCGCGAAACCACTACTTTGGGTATTCGGCGAACAACTCAGCAACGCGCCATTTTACAACGGGAAATTCAACAAGTGGAAATTGAATATGGCAAAGTGCGTGTCAAAGTAGCATGGAAGGGACAATCACCAGAAAAAGTTATTGCTAATGTGCAGCCAGAATATGAAGATTGTGCAGAGTTAGCCCGAAAACATAATATTCCCTGGCGCGAAATTCAACGGTTGGCGCTACAGCGTTGGTATTTAGTCAATGGCTAATACAAATTCCTTGTTCCTCTTTCCCAGTCTGAGACTGGAAATGCCACCCTAAAGTCCTTGTCGTTACCCAGATTTTTGTAACAGTCAAAGTGTCGCACTCAGTCGATATTCCGCCCAGAACTTAAGTTCTGGGCTGATAGCTAAAGTCCACTAAGTACAGCTTTGCGTAAAATCGTAGCGTTTTAATGCAAGGGAACGCATTGGCATTGTCAGTCGATGCATTGGCATTGTCAGTCGATGCATTGGAATTGTCAGTCGATGCATTGGCATTGTCAGTCGATGCATTGGCATTGTCAGCCGCAACAATGGCATTGTCAGTCGCAACAATGGCATTGTCAGCCGCAACAATGGCATTGTCAGTTGATACAATCGCATTGTCAGTTGATGCAATGGCATTGTCACTAAAAATTGCAGAGTTTCTTTTGAA
>NZ_JAIVFR010000777.1 GCF_020829685.1 Nostoc sp. CHAB 5715
AATGTATAACGAGTGGCACCGCGCAAGAAATACGGCGTCCGCCTTACTCTTGCCCCTAAATTTATTTATGGGGTTCTTACTTTTGACTTTTGACTTTTGACTTTTGACTTCCCCGAAGGGGCTGACCGCTTTAGTCCTAAGTTGGGAGCAATTATGTCTTTTACATTGGTACTAATTGCTTCTCTAATGATGCTGAAAGCAGGTCAAGGTGCAGTAGCTACCTATTTAGTTGCATTTTCCCTATTTTACTTTTCCTTTGGGGGATGGCTAGCGATCGCGCCTACCACTACCTTAATCCTATTTTCATCAGCAGACTACGCCAAAAACTATGGCATTGTCTTCACTGCTTATGGTGCTGGTGCTTTAGGTGGAACTTTGCTGGCTGGAAGAATTAGAGACATATTCGGTAGTTACACTGTCTTCTTCTATCCGACTACAGTATTGGCTATTTTGGGCATCGTCTTAGCTGTATTCCTGCTCAAACGTAGCTTTTCTAGTTCTACTGTTGCCCAAGTTTAGAGAGCAGTAGCCGCTAATATCTATCTATTATATACTGAGTATTGAGTACTGAGATGCTCTTGTATGTATTATGGCTCAATACCTAACGCTACACAGCATTTCGAGAAAGCCGATATCAGAGTACGGGTTTTGGTTAACATAGAATTTCCACTTCCCTTGCAAACAAAGTATGCCCAAGACTTGGAACATTAAGATAGATAACTATTTTCAAGCCAACCCCAATTGCATTATCGCCACAGCCCATGTAGACTCGTTCCCCACAGACCTCCCCCTAGAACCCAACATCCGGGAACCCAACCGCAAAAGCGCCACCTACAGACAAATCTTCGACTCCCTGACTACTCAACCCGAGAAATTCTTCTCGCGTCACAGTGGAATCGTTCTATCAGCCAATAAAGTTAAGCCCAGCAAAACCTCACTCGAACTAGAAGTAAAAGAAGCTAGCGAGGGCGGTAGTGATGGCATTATCAACGGAGGGCATACGGTTTTAGCTTTTGAACAAGCGAAAAACTACAAATACGACCTCACTCAAGCCAGGGTAAAAGTTACGATTCACATCGGACTGACTGAAGAATCAGCCCTAGACATAGCCCTGGCCTCAAACACCACAACACCAGTTGATTCTCGCTCCAAAGTCAACGCCAGAGGTGACTACAAATTTCTCAAGCAGTATTTGGCCCAGTTAGAACAGAAAGAAGAGAGAAAATTCCGCATCGCCTATTACCAGAATCAAAGCGGCGCTCCCAGAAACGCCCAGTGTAATGTCACCCATTTGCTGAAGCTGCTTTACTGCCTCGACAGAAATAAATACAATCCCGACAGCAATAAACGAGCCAAGCATCCAGCAGGTATGAGTATTCCCTCTAACATCACAGATACGGAAAGGGAGAGATTAACTGCACTTTTGCCTCTGCTTTCTCAAGCTGATGCGCCTCATCTAATATCAAAAGTCCAATCTTCATTGGCGACTCTAATACCTCTCGTCTGCTCAACGTTTGAACGCTAGCAACTTGGATTCTCCGTTCCGGATTAGCCAGAACACCTACTTTGATAATCCCAACTGGTTCACCGATAATTTGCTCTAGCTTTTCGGCAGCTTGAGAGATCAACTCAATCCGATGGGCAATGACTAAAACTTGCTTCCCTTGGTCAAAGAATTTATGGGAAACATGTGCAAAACACACCGTTTTCCCGGCGGCTGTCGGCAGCTGTCCAAGTACCCGCCTATTACCTTTCTCCCAAGAATTCCAAATATCTTTTATCCACTGATGTTGATAATCTCTAAGTTCGTAGGTAACAGGCATTTAATCTACCTCAACAATAATTTTTCTCCCGTGGGAATATTGCTCATTATGCCACAAGCTCTTAAAGTTAAGATACCGATAATCCCAATTCTAAAAGTAGTAAAAATGTTTTGGGTTGATTTGAGCGTGCCAGCAAATGTTATCCTAAAGTAATTACGGTATATTAAATTTATTACTTTCTATCTACCACTTATGGAATTTGACGGCATTCCAATACCTTACCTCAATGCTTCGTTAATATCATTTGCAAAACGTTATGGAATATATCATGAGAGGGCTGATATTTCCTATCGCAATGATTACCAATTATTAATTTACAATCATACTCCTTTTGTTGAAATTATTAAAGATATAGACACGTTAACACAAGCTATGTATCAAGGAGCAACGAGGTATGTTCCGTCGAATTATAAATCGCTTTTTGGAAAAGCTTGTCAAGTAATAGCACTAAAAACAAATATCGATGCTTACGCTATTGCTGAAATTGTAAAAAAGGATGCGGAAGCAAAATATCAAAAAGATTTAACAGAGTTTGAAGCCAAAAAGAAATCAGCAAGGCAAAGAGCTATTTATGAAGAAGAAAAACGAGAACAACTAGAAGAATTTTTAATAAAGGTTGACCGAAAAATGGCGGAATTAGTAAGAGAATTACGGATAACTGTTAGCAAAATTTCTAAACCATTTGCAGCTATTGGTGCAATTTGTGGGCTTGGATATGTTAGTTGGCTTGGTACGCAGTATTGGATAAATGAAAAAAGCGCTCAGGGAGAACTGGCTAATATTCGCACTCAAAATAGAATATTGGCAACAGAAAATGAAGAATTAGCTAGCTACAAGAATGTGAAAAGTAAAATACAAAATTTAAATCAAAAGATTAAAGTTTTAAAAAAAGATAATAACATAATCAAGACCGAAAATAATAATTTGAAGCAAGAAGTTACAAAAATTTCTGATGATAATCGTAATTTACGTAACAGAATAGAAAAATGTAATTCCGGCTTTCTTCGATTTAGAAAATGTTAGTTTCAAGATTACTTAAAAAGTCTTGAGCCATAACCTATTATCTCGCAACAGTTGTTGGATGCTGGTGTGAAATCAGGTAAAATCTCGCCACTATAGAATACTTCCACTGACTCTACTACATCCACTACCGCAAGGAAAGTTAAGGAAATACCGAAAATTGAAGAAGAATTCAGAAGTCAGAATTCAGGAGTCAGAATCAATCAGTCGGGGATTCAGACCCACGACTGATTGAAGACCACCAAATTGAAAATTTGGTGGGGGTTTTAAACCCGATTATTCATCCGCCAGTCGCACAGAATTCATTCTGAATTCTGACTCCTGACTCCTGAATTCTGTTCGTTGAAAAAATGGACTCCAGATGATTAACTGCGTCTGATGGGGCAATCTTCTCCCCTCTAGGTATGACTGCCCTTTCATGCTCTTGAATCAATTCTGGGAAGAACTGAAGTAATGTTCTAGCTGGGTCTGGTTGTCCATTGCCTGGGTGCAAATGGGTCTTTAGCCATTCGGGAATTATGCCTAGATTGCCACCACTAACAGGTTCTCCAAAGTTATTAGGGTTGGCTTTGAAATATTCTCCACTAGCAACATTCATTTTGCGTAGACCACCAGCGCTAACCGCTTGAGCTACACAACCAATAAAGTTAACCGATTGCTTAAAGGTGTCTGCCAGCCCAGCCGTAGCTTTACCTACTACGCTTGTCAGGTTAGAGCCATGCAGCACGATAATTAATGTACCACCAGACTTAGCGAAGCGAGAAAGTAAATATTGAATCGCCCAGATGCGATCGCTCTCCTCCAACAATGACA
>NZ_JAIVFR010000778.1 GCF_020829685.1 Nostoc sp. CHAB 5715
CCTCCCCGCAAGCGGGGAGGGGAGACAAAGCGTAGCTTTGGCGGGGTGGGGTTCTTCGGGTTTAATAAGTAATCAAGCGGACATGATATAACTTTGCTATTCAAGCAGTGGTTAGGGTGGGGTAAAACCCAGATTCTTGAACAACTTCAGACTTGTGTGTACACCGTAGGCTTGCGGGGAGGGGTTAGAGGTGGGGTGTATTAGGGACTTTTGCAATAGGTCTATTGCTTACCGCATCGGCGCTGGAACCCACTTTTGAAAACCGTCTAAATGATTCCAGTAAGCTAAATATCCAGTCAATGCCCAAATTAAAGCGGCTACTATCAGCACCGCTGTGCCAATTAGTCGCCAGGTTCGATTGGTTTTCCAATAGAGAGTTGGCGCTGCAAAAATACCGCCTAAGCCAGTTAAAATAAAGCCGATTCCCGATAAAAGCGGTTGCTTTGTCAAATTCAAGTTAATGATGCGGATACCCACTACGATCGCAACTACACCAGCAAAGAAGCCGTAAACTGCTATTGTCAATAAATCCCAACCTTGAGCAAGAGAAACCGCAGTCGCAACAAACAAGATTCCAAATAAAACACTTGTCTCACCGAAGGCAATGTTAAAGCTACCGATAACTGGCCAGGTGAAGCTCATGTGTAAACCAGTTGTTAAGGCTATAGCCCCAGTAATTCCGAATCCAGGAATCCACTGTCTCTGATTAGCGCTATCTATACCACGATACACATAGTCAGCCAGTAGAAATACCCCAGCTACCATATTGATCAACATGAGTGTTATGTAGTCGATAAACATGATTCACCTCTTGATGCTTTTCTGGGTTGATATGAATTATGCCAAACACTGTTACATTTCTAAATATTTAAAACCACAGATAAACACACATTAACACCCAAAGAAAGCGTAGCAAAATTTAACTACTTTCCACTGGTATCCACCCCTTGGTAGACTATAGGGGACGTTCCACTTCGTAGTTAATGAAAGTCATAGTAAGTCCATACTTTGACCTTCCTGGGCCGGCAAAATTCCTCTGGAGAGGGCACTTTATTGAACACCCTGATGTTGCACAAAGAGGTAATCAGATTCGTTTGGGGCTGGAAAAGGCGGAATGTGAGATAGTTTTAGCATCGCAGCCAGAACTTCACGAATCAATGCTGCGTGAATCAATCTTAGCGGTACAAGATCCTGCGTATGTTAACTATCTTGAGAGTGCTTGGGAACACTGGTCAAAAATGGAGAATGCGAGTACCGAGATTTTTCCTAACATTTCCTCAAACCGCCATCTGGCTCAATTCAACGAAAGTCCTGTGGCTCTGGCAGGATGGTACATTGCTGACGGCGCAGCACCAATCGGAGAACACACATGGCGAAACGCTCTCGGAAGTGTATCTGCGGTTATTGAAGCAACTTTTTATCTGAAAGCAGGAGAGTTAGTTGTCTATGCCTTGTGTAGACCAAGTGGGCATCATGCTTGCCGGGATATGGCAATGGGTATGTGTTTTTTAAATAACGCTGCGATCGCCACACAAGAGCTTCGCACAAAGTTTTCCCGAATTGCAATTCTTGATATTGATATGCATCATGGTAACGGCATCCAGCAGATTTTTTATCAGCGCAGTGATGTTTTAACAATTTCGATTCACGGTAATCCCACCAACTTTTATCCTTTTTATACAGGCTTTGAAAACGAACGTGGCAGGGGTAATGGAGAAGAATGTAACTTGAACATTCCCCTACCTCCTGGAACTAATGAGGCTTCTTATCTACAAGCCTTAGAGAAAGCCCTAGCTGTAGTGTCGTCGTTCAAGGCAGAAGCTTTGGTCGTAGCAACTGGCTTTGACACATTTAAATTAGATCCGCTCGGTTGTTTTGCTCTTGAGTCCACCTCTTACAATCAAATTGGCAGAAAGATTAAGTCACTTGGTTTGCCAACTCTTTTTGTCCAAGAAGGTGGCTACTTCGTTGAAGCCCTAAGTGAAAACGTTCGACAATTAGTCACAGGTTTTAAAAGTGTTTAAAATGGTATAGCAATCCGATTTGATTTTTGAACTTATTTGCGTAGGCAGGGAGTAGGGAGTAGGGAGTAGGGAATCAGCCCTTTCGAGTTGAGGGCGAGTTTTTTCACGCAATCAAATAGGAGTCCTATATACTTTTAACTAAATATATTTATTTGTATAAAGTATATAAAATTATTCTAAGTACTTATCCTGAGATTTGACAGGCTGATATCTATAGAGATTATTGAGAATAGTGTCAATAATTTGGAAGTTGACACTTCGTTAACATTTGTAATCGAAAATTGGTAACCGCCCTTTGGTAGACTTAAAGACTGAAATAGCCAGATAAAGCGGCAGAAATTCAAGCAGTTGAGAGGGCAGACTCTGTGGAAAATACACTTGGGTTAGAGATTATTGAAGTAGTAGAGCAAGCCGCGATCGCTTCCTCGAAGTGGATGGGTAAAGGCGAAAAAAACATTGCTGACCAGGTAGCTGTGGAAGCTATGCGGGAGCGGATGAATAAAATCTATATGCGGGGTCGCATTGTGATTGGGGAAGGCGAACGCGACGACGCGCCTATGTTATACATCGGGGAAGAAGTTGGTATCTGTACCCAACCAAATGCCGAAGCTCTCTGTAACCCTGATGAATTAATCGAAATTGACATCGCCGTTGACCCCTGTGAAGGTACGAACTTGGTAGCTTATGGACAACCTGGTTCGATGGCTGTCTTGGCAATTTCTGAAAAGGGTGGATTATTTGCTGCTCCTGACTTTTACATGAAGAAGTTAGCAGCACCTCCCGCAGCTAAGGGCAAGGTAGACATCAACAAGTCAGCAACAGAAAACCTCAAGATTCTCGCTGAGTGTCTAGAGCGCTCTATTGAAGAACTTGTGATCGTGGTCATGAAGCGCGAACGCCACAACGATTTAATTAAAGAAATCCGTGAGGCTGGAGCGAGAGTACAACTGATTTCAGATGGTGATGTAGGTGCAGCTATAAGCTGTGGTTTTGCTGGAACTAATATCCACGCGCTGATGGGTATCGGTGCGGCTCCTGAAGGTGTAATCTCAGCAGCAGCAATGCGTGCTTTGGGTGGACACTTCCAAGGTCAACTGATTTACGATCCAGCAATAGTAAAAACGGGTCTGATTGGAGAAAGCAGAGAAGCTAATATCGATCGTTTAAAGTCTATGAATATCAATGACCCCGATAAGGTCTATGATGCTCATGAATTGGCATCTGGTAAAACTGTTTGTTCGCTGCTAGCGGCATTACCAGTGGTAATCTCATGCAAGGTGTACGCTTCTTCAACGGCGGAGCCAGAACTCAAAGCTTGGTAATTTCTAACCAGTCGAAAACGGCTCGATTTGTTGATACAATTCACATGTTTGGTGAACCCAAGACTCTCCAACTGAACTAATTTTTAGGGGTGCATCCCATTTTTTATTTTTCAACGAGAGTATAACTGTCATTGCGAGGAGGTACGACGAAGCAATCGCATAGACTTGTTCTTAGTGCGAGATTTTGCGATTGCTTCACTGCACTTCGTTTCGTTCGCAATGACGTTGCAAAAAAGTGGGATGCTCCCGATCGCTTATACTCTCAAGAAACACTTGCCCAAAGCCTTATAATAAAATCGAGCTTTT
>NZ_JAIVFR010000779.1 GCF_020829685.1 Nostoc sp. CHAB 5715
CGATTGACATATCCTCTGGCTATTCCTGCTCCTCCTATGTATATTTCTCCTACTACTCCTACTGGTACAGGTTGTAGATGAGAATCTAATAAGTATATTTGTGTGTTAGCGATCGGTCTTCCAATCGTCAGCATGGACTAGCAGATATTGTAAGTGAACATTATGCAGCTAGTCACTGGGTAGGAACTTTTGCTGTTTACCTCCTAACGAATCGTGGCTTGCAAGGGCAAATTACTTAATCTCCATGCCCAATGCCCAATGCCCAATACTTCGACTTCGCTCAGTACAAGTGCCCAATGCCCAATACTTCGACTTCGCTCAGTACAAGTGCCCAATGCCCAATGCCCCATGCCCAATGCCCAATGCTCAATCCCCAATGCCCCAATCCTTAAAATATGCCAAGTAAATATCCCTTAGCTGACTGATACTGTCACGATCAAAGAGTAAAGAGTAAAAGGCAATCTATTTTGACTTTTAACTTTCTCCTTTTGTTCAACTTTCCACAAGGGTAGGTTTAATCTTGACTAAATTGAAGGTTGGTATCAATGGCTTCGGTCGAATCGGGCGACTTGTGCTTCGCGCTGGCATCGATAACCCTAACATTGAATTTATAGGCATTAACGACCTAGTACCACCAGATAACCTCGCTTACCTATTAAAGTACGACTCAACCCACGGTAAATTAAAGCATAAGGTTGAAGCCAAGGAAGATGGTATCCTCATTGACGGACACTTCATTCCTTGCGTGTCGGTGAGGAACCCAGCAGAGTTACCTTGGGGAAAATTAGGTGCAGATTATGTCGTGGAAGCTACCGGACTTTTCACTGACTACGAAGGAGCCGCAAACCACCTGAAGGCAGGTGCAAAGCGAGTGGTAATTTCCGCTCCCACTAAAGATCCAGATCGAGTTACTACCCTACTAATGGGTGTAAATCATCACTTATTTGATCCCAGCAAGGATATAATTGTATCCAATGCTAGCTGCACTACAAACTGTCTAGCTCCTATAGCTAAGGTGATCAATGACAACTTTGGGTTGACCGAAGGGTTAATGACCACAGTCCATGCCATGACTGCCACCCAGCCAACTGTAGACGGCCCCAGTAAGAAGGACTGGCGCGGTGGTCGGGGTGCAAGCCAGAATATTATTCCCTCTTCCACAGGCGCAGCTAAAGCTGTAGCGTTGGTTTTACCAGAATTGAAGGGTAGGCTCACTGGTATGGCATTACGAGTTCCGACTCCCGATGTCTCTGTAGTTGATTTAACTTTCAAAACTGCCAAAGCCACCAGTTATAAAGAAATCAGTGCTGCCATGAAGGAAGCTGCCGCAGGTTCACTTTCGGGTATCCTGGGTTACACAGATGAGGAAGTAGTTTCCACAGATTTTCAAGGCGATACCCATTCCAGTATCTTCGACGCAGGTGCTGGGATTGAGTTGAATTCTAACTTTTTTAAGGTAATTGCCTGGTATGACAACGAGTGGGGCTACTCGAATCGCGTGATTGACTTGATGTTGTCTATGTCACAAAAGGAAAAACTCGCACCGACAGTTGCTGTGGTTTGATTGGTCATTAGTCATTGGTCATTAGTCATTGGTCATTGACTTTTGACCCTTGACTTTTGGGATTTGGGTCAAATGGTAAATACCGTGAAAATAAAACGCTATTTAGTATTTTTACTTACAGAGTCAGTGATATGAAGCACATGTGAATTTGGATGCGAAGTTTCTTAATTACGAATTACGAATTGGTATGAAGCATCCAAATTTGCAGGTTACTCCTCAACCCCTAATCCCTATGCGTCGAACCAAAATCATTTGTACTGTTGGGCCGGCTACATCTGCACCCGAAAAGCTGCAAGCCTTAGTAAAAGCTGGAATGAATGTGGCGCGGCTGAATTTTTCCCACGGGGCTTATGAATTCCACGCCCAAACTGCTCACTATCTTAGACAAATTCGTACTGAGCAGCAAAAGCCGATCGCAATTATGCAAGACTTATGTGGCCCGAAGATTCGTTTGGGAACTTTACCACCAGAAGGGTTAAATCTGGAAGCTGGTAGTGAAGTCACCTTTGTTTTGCAAGAAAAGGGTGAGAGTATCGACGAACTACCCCTACCATTACCGACTTTGTTCGCAATGGTGCGACCAGGCGAACCGATTTTGATTAATGATGGTCGCGTCAAGTTGATTGTTACCGATCGCGATGCCGATCGCATTCGCGCCCAAGTAAAAATTGGCGGGTTAATTTCCACGCACAAAGGCGTAAACCTACCGCAAACTCCTTTACCTGTTAGTTCGATCACCGAAAAAGACTTGCTGGATCTGCGCTTTGGGATTCAGTTGGGTGTAGACTGGGTGGCAGTGTCCTTTGTGCGATCGCCACAAGACTTAGAACCCGCCAAGCGAATGATTGAAGCTGCTGGCGCTTCCATCCGCTTAATTGCCAAAATTGAAAGAGCAGAGGCAGTAGAGAATTTTGACTCCATTCTGAACGTTGCCGATGCGATTATGATTGCTCGTGGCGATTTAGGGGTAGAAGTGCCAATTCACGAAGTACCCTTAATTCAAAAAGATATTATTCGCCGTTGTAATCGTACTGGCAAGCCGGTGATTACAGCCACCCAAATGCTAGAGTCGATGATTAGCGCCCCTGACCCCACCCGCGCCGAAGCCACTGATGTTGCCAACTCCATCTTAGATGGAACAGATGCGGTAATGCTTTCTGGTGAAACAGCTGTCGGACAATATCCCATCGCCGCCGTCGAGATGATGCACAATATCGCCGTGCGGACAGAACAGGCTCTAGATGAGGGTAGCAAACATGCCTGGTGTCATGAGGCAGGTAGTCTCAGCGTCACCGAATCTGTAGCAGAAGCGGTGTGTCGCATTGCCCATGAAACAGGCTCACGAGCAATTCTCTGTAACACTTCCTCAGGAAGTACAGCGAGAATGGTGTCTAAATATCGCCCTACTTCTCCCATTATTGCCCTTACCCCTGATATCACTGCTTATCGCCAACTAGCGCTTTCTTGGGGTGTAGAAGCTTTGCTGATTCCACCAGTCCACAATGCCGAAGAGATGTTTACCAATGTGGTGAACACAGTTGTAGATATGGGTCTAGCGAATAAGGGCGATAAAGTAGTTATTACCTCTGGTGTTCCAATTGGTAAATCGGGAACAACTAGTTTAATCAAAGTGCATTCCATTGGACAGCCAATTTCGGCATAAGGCACTTAGAATAGGGCTGTGGCTCAAGATAGTAAGCAAAATTGGGCAATGATGAAGAAAAATTGGAGTGGGGAGTAGGGAGTAGGGAGTAGGGAGTGGGGACTAGAGAGGCAAGGAGCAGAATAATAACTCCTAACTCCTGTACAGATGCGATTAATTGCGTCTCTACTCCTAACTCCTGTACAAATGCGATTAATCGCGTCTCTACTCCTAACTCCTGTACAAATGCGATTAATCGCGTCTCTACTCCTAACTCCTGTACAAATGCGATTAATCGCGTCTCTACTCCTAACTCAGCACTAATTTGGTGGGGAATAAGTAAATCCTACTAAACAAACCATCACGGAGTATTTTATGTCTAAGAATTTACTGGAACAATTGCGACAAGTGACTGTTGTAGTTGCAGATACGGGGGATATCCAG
>NZ_JAIVFR010000077.1 GCF_020829685.1 Nostoc sp. CHAB 5715
TGGAACATTTAGTAATGGTTGGATTTGTTCCTACTGTTGCTACTCATAAATTTGGATTTCAGGTAGGAGATTCTTCCCAAATAGAAGTACTGCTACTTTACTTTTTAGTATTTTTTGCTACTTTTACATGGGGATTAAGAACTGCCATTTTGACTGTATTTTCTGTGACAATTTTAACACTAATAGTAAGTGGTGTTGGAGCTTTATTCAGTATTACAAAACCATTATTGCCCCTAGTATCAATTTTACCCATACTTGTTGCTTGGGTTGCAGTTGTGGTTATGGCAACTCATATAGCCTGGATAACAAAACTAACTCAAATTGGTTTAGGGATGTTAGTAGTAGCTGCATACGGAATTGGTGCTTTAACAGCAACAGGTTTCGTTATAGGTTGGAATAACTCTTCAGGTTTGATTATCAGTAGCATCTGGCATATAACTGAGATGTTGCTGAGTATGTACATGGGTTGGCGAATTGTCACAGGAGACGAAAAATTTGCATTACTTCGCACAATTGCTATTTTTCTTGCCTCTGTAGGTGGTACAAATTTTAAAGGTAGTAACTTAATCAATGCTGATTTTACAGGAGCAATACTCAAAAATACAAACTTTAGTAAGACAAGATTGAAGTGTACTAACTTTCATTTAGCAAAAAATATTGATACAGCCAGAGTAGATAATACTATTTTATCAAACCCAGTAGTTCAACATTTAGCTGTTACTAAAAAAGCTAGTAATAAATGTAAATATTATGATGGCTGTGACCTCACAGGTATTAACCTAGATCATGCTGACATGAGTTATGCTGATTTAACTAAAACAAATATTAGTGAAGCTACTTTTAAAGGTGCAAACTTAGAAGGTGCAAATCTGACGAAAACTCAAGCAATCAAAACCAATTTTCAGCAAGCCAATGTAACGGCAGCTTGTTTAGAAGCCTGGAATATTGACAGCACCACTCAATTAGAAGGAGTAATTTGTGACTACGTTTATCTGTTAAATAACCAACAAGAACGTCGTCCTAGTAGTGGAAAATTTGCCCCTAGAGAATTTACTAAACTATTTCAAATAGCAATAAATACTGTTGATTTAATTTTCCGCAATGGTTTAGATTTAGAATCTTTATCTGTCGCTTTAGCAAAGGTGAAAAGAGAAAATGAAGATATCCCTTTAACAATTAAAAGTATTGAAAATAAAGGTGATGGTATTGTCATTGTCCGTGTAGATGTACCAGAACTGACACATAAAGAGAAAATCCACGCAGAAGTTACTCGAAATTATGAATTCGCCCTGCAACAGTTAGAAGCAAGATATCAAGCTGAATTAAAAAGTAAAGAAACGGAAATTTCTCTTTATCGGCAACATCAAGCGGATTTAAAAGAATTAATTCAAATGATAGCGCCCAGTACTAAAAAATCAACGCCGGGAAAGCTAGTAATTTTAAAATTAGGTCAAGGTAATTTAAGTACAGGATTTCCGGTTACACTACAAATTAGTTTAGAAGGCGATCGCCCATATTTTGAATCTCATGGTCAATTACCTCCAGCTTCAAATCTAATTTTTTTATATAATCAATGGCAATCTGCATATCGCCAGAGCTTACAAGGAAGTTTGCGAATCAAGTTTCCAGAAACACAAGTTACCAATATTAGTCAGCGAGAATTATTTAAAGAATGCAATAAATTGGCAGAGAATTTAAAAGCTCATATCAATTTATGGTTGAACTCAGAATTATTTCGTCCTATTAAAGAGCAATTATTAGAAAAATTAAATCCCTCAGAATCTATTCGGATACTCCTGCAAACAGAAGATAGTCAGTTACGGCGTATACCCTTGCAGGTTTGGGATTTTTTTGAACGCTATCCTCACGCTGAAATGGCTCTTTCCTTAACTACTTATGAGAGAAAAGAAAAGTCTATATCCTCAAAATATCATGTCAAAATATTGGCGATATTGGGAGATAGCACTGGCATTAATATTCAACAAGACAGAGTTTTACTTGAACAATTACCTAATGTGGAAATCAAGTTTTTAGTGGAACCAAAACGCCCAGTACTCAATGATGAACTTTGGATGCAACCTTGGGATATTTTATTTTTTGCTGGTCACAGCTTTACTCAAACTGAACAAGAAATTGGTCATTTTCACATCAACTCCTCTGATAGTTTAACTATTGCTGAGTTAAAAAATGCTTTGACGAAAGCTATTGAACGAGGTTTACACTTAGCAATTTTTAACTCCTGCGATGGTTTGGGATTAGCTACTAATTTAGCGGATTTGCATATTCCCCAAATGATTGTCATGCGTGAACCAGTACCTGACAAAGTAGCACAGGAGTTTTTGAAGAATTTTCTCACAGAATTTTCAAGTGCTAAACCTTTATATCAATCTGTACGTGAGGCACGCTTGAAACTACAAGGTTTTGAGGATAAGTTTCCTTGTGCGAGTTGGCTACCAGTAATCTGCCAGAACCCAGCAGAAATTCCCCTCACATGGAATTTCTGAGCGTGATTGCAATTTTGCAGCCAATACCGAGCAAGAACGATAGAAAGCATTGGCTCCCAAAACCCTTATCATTGCTTATTTGCGTCAATTAAAGTAAGAAATTAAATCCTAGAGTTTCTTACTTTTGGGTTTTTGAATGTGCCGTAGGGGTATCCCTGCATCATATCACGTCCGGTTAAACACAAGTCAATTGCGAACGGAGTGAAGCAATCGCTCCAGACGTTGTGATTGCTTCGTTTCACTTCGTTCCACTCGCTTTTGACATATCACAAGTAATTTATCGGACATGATATCACTCATAGCCGTTAAGCAGGTTCGGCGGAAAGAATGGGTACTCATGCCCCGTTCCTCTAACCCTACCCTTTGCAGGGCTTCTCTCATCAGCCGGTCGGCACTGGCTTGGTGGATGTGGTTCAGTCCGTGCCTGCCAGGGAAGAGATGCGGATTCTTGCCCCTGGTTTTGATAAGTGGGGCGTAGGCTTCAAGGTAGTCTTTCAGGATGGGGTGAATTTGAATCTCCCGCGTGTCGCGTCCGCCTTTGGTGTTATAACTGCGAATAATCAACTTAGGCCGAACGCCTCTAGGCGTGATCACATCGCGCTTGAGCAGGGTACAGGCTTCGTTGATTCTGGCTCCGGCATAGAGGCAGACACCGAACAGAGCGCGATCGCGTGGGTTGACAAAACCCTCACCAAAGGGGGTAAATGATGAAGCAGCAGCATTTGCAGACGTAATCTTTTATGGCGTGCGGGAGCTACCTTCTAGTGATTCATTCAAAGAGCGCAAATCAAGCTGCTTAATCATTCACATTCAAAAAATAATTAACATTATTTATGAAACTACAAAACAAAGTAGCCGTAATCACTGGAGGCAGCAGCGGTATGGGTTTTGCCACCGCCAAACTTTTTTTGGCAGAGGGTGCGCGGGTTGCAATTACGGGACGACGAGAAGATGCACTACACGAAGCTGCCCAGAAACTAGGTTATGCAGAACAGCTTCTCACTGTTTCCGCCGATGCATCTAAAGTTGACGATCTTGATCGACTTTATCAACAGGTCGAAGAACGATTTGGTAAGCTTGACATCTTATTTGCCAATGCTGGGGTTGGAGATTCGACGGGTATTGAAGATGTTACCGAGGAGAAGTTTGATTTTATTGTTAACGTGAACTTTAAAGGAGTCTTTTTTACCGTTCAGCGCGCATTGTCGCACTTCAATGATGGAGGTGCGATCGTTCTGAATGCTTCTCTGACTGCTTATCAAGGTCTGCCAAATTTAACGGTATATGCGGCGACGAAAGCTGCGGTTAGTTCTCTGGCTCGTTCTATGTCGGCTGTACTACTAAAGCGTCGCATTCGTGTCAACTCTGTGAGTCCAGGGGTGATTGAAACTGCCATGCTTAACGAAGTAGTAAAAGACGCTGACTTGCAAGAATCCCTTCGCCAGCAAATTCCTGTACAAAGGTTTGGCAATGCTGATGAAGTGGCCAAAGCTGTGCTATTTTTAGCAAGCGATGACGCTTCTTACATTGTTGGTGAAGATTTGCTGGTCGATGGAGGACGCATTCGACTTGGACTTTGGCAGCAATAAAAGCGATAGTTTTGAGTAATTTCAAAAATCAAATACGATTCCTATATAAACAAAACTTGCGCGATCTTTCTAAGAGGTTTCGCCATATTCGCTCTGATGTTCAACCGATTACCCTGCAATTACAGCAAGGAAATATTGTTGGCGATCGCATTGCGGGCATTGGTGAAGACTATATTGTTTACAAGGTAAGAGTTCGCAACAGTAGTATCCAAAAAGGTAAGAGTGCTGGATACCGATTGATTTATCAAGTTGAATCACCTACAAGTATTTTGCTACTAACGATTTATTCCAAATCTGACCGAGAAGATATTGGTGCAAATGAAATCCAAGATATTGTGGCTGATTTTTCTAGTGAGTCAGGTTAAAACGCGATCTAAACTTCAGTTTCCTGATTCTGCTGGAATTTGAGCGTGTTAGTATCTCGTACAAAATGAGGTGGACAACAAATGAAAGCGATCAAAGTTACCGGCAGGATTGACTCTCAGGGAAACCTAGTTTTAGATGAGCCGATTCAGGGAACCACTTATCTTGATCAGGTTCGGGTAATTGTGTTGGTTCCAGAACAGGTAGAAGCAGAAGAGGTTGACGTTGACGATACACCCGTTGAGGAGATTAAAGCTAGCTTGAGAAGAGCCTTGCAGCAAGCAAAAGCTGGTCAAACTAGACCAATTAGTGAGCTATGGGACAGGATTGATGCAGAGTGATGACGCGATTTCAATTCGATTTTCCGATGAGTTTGAGGAGGAACTTTATAGATTCTCAAAGAGATTTCGCAATATTCGCTCTGATGTTCAACCGATTACCCTGCAATTACAGCAAGGAAATATTGTCGGCGATCGCATTGCGGGCATTGGTGAAGAGTATATTGTTTACAAGGTAAGAGTTCGCAACAGTAGTATCCAAAAATATAAGAGTGCTGGATACCGATTAATTTATTAAGTTGAATCACCTTGAAATATTTTGCTACTAACGATTTATTCCAAATCTGACCGAGAAGATATTGGTGCAAATGAAATCCAAGATATTGTGGCTGATTTTTCTAGTGAGTCAGGTTAAAACTGCTAAGAGATTTTTCCTTGCAATGTTGAGAGATGCAGACGCAGAAGTGCTTGCCAATAGACATCGCTATATTACTACTGACAACGCTGGGTAAGTCCTATGATTAGCACAAGCGTCACTTCTAAATATCTGGGAATGTGAGGAATGTCAATTTTTGTTAAGCGCAAAATCCGCGATCGCAAAAATCGCCCGCCAAAGAGCGATCGCTTTTCACTACAGCAAAGCGCCGAACGCCAATTCAAACGCCAATTTTTCGGTTTACTTCTGGTAATTGTAACCTGGAGTCTAGCTATGGGTTGGCTTCTAGCCTTGGCAACTAATGCCCAAAGTGCTACTCCTACCGCCGAAATTGGCACTGTTGACGTAGTGCCTGCACAGTATCAATTAGGACAAGAACTGTATTTGGAAAACTGCTCCACATGCCACATCGGCTTACCACCAGCCGTTTTACCCACCCAAACTTGGAAAAATCTCCTGCAAGACTCGCAGCACTACGGCGCACAACTAAAGCCTTTAGTCGATCCGCCACGCATCTTGGTGTGGAAATATCTTTCGACTTTCTCCCGTGTCCAGCTAGACGACGAAGAAACACCATATCGCCTTAATGACTCACGTTATTTCAAAGCTTTGCATCCAGGAGTTAAGTTACCACGTCCCGTCCAGCTTGGCAGCTGTGTCAACTGTCATCAAGGCGCTAGTGATTACAATTTCCGCCACCTGACAGCAGAATGGAAGAACTCGAATTAAGATGAGGGGGATGAGGGGGATGAGGGGGGTGAGGGGGATGAGGAAGAATAATCGTTTGTTTGCTCCCTCATCTCCCCCTACTCCCCCTGCTCCCCCATCTCTGGCCCCATCTGAGGGCAAAATGATACTATGAAGAAAGACTAAATAATAAGATAAGAGTTAAAACCAATCATTTAGTAAACTGATTGTCTAGTTTTTCTCCTGTTTTTGAGTTAATTCTCATTTGACACCCATCCACAACCAAGAAGGTTGGGTTGGGTTAAATGTTTATAATCAATGCAAAACTTTAACAGTGAACAGTGAACAGTAAACAGTTATCAGTGATCTATTTGTCCCTGGGTCTAAGTCCCCCACAAACGAAGGTGGAATGCTTTGGTGGCGGGTCTAAATCCCCCTCCAACGCCCCATGTAACTGATAACTGGTAACTGATAACTGCTTTAATCCCCATCCCCCTTGATTCAGTTCTATAATCTGCCATGCTAAAACTTTTGTTGGGCGACCCCAACGCTCGTAAGCTTAAAAAATACCAACCTTCTGTTACTGAAATTAACCTTCTAGAGGAAGAAATTAAGGCTCTTTCCGATGAGGAGTTAAAAGGTAAAACCGTCGAATTTAAACAACGGTTTGCCAAAGGCGAAACTCTGGATGACCTATTGCCCGAAGCTTACGCCGTTGTCCGGGAAGCAGGACGGCGAGTCTTGGGCTTGCGGCACTTTGATGTCCAACTCCTTGGCGGTATCATTTTGCATGTAGGGCAAATTGCCGAAATGAAAACCGGTGAGGGTAAAACGCTCGTAGCAACCTTACCGAGTTATTTAAATGGGCTTACTGGTAAAGGTGTACACGTTGTCACTGTGAACGATTACCTAGCTCGTCGGGATGCTGAATGGATGGGACAAGTGCATCGGTTCTTGGGGCTGAGTGTGGGGCTAATCCAGTCAACTATGACTCCCAATGAACGCCAGAAAAACTATGATTGCGATATCACTTATGTCACCAACAGCGAGGTAGGGTTTGACTACCTGCGGGATAACATGGCGACATCAATGGCAGATGTGGTGCAACGCCCGTTCAATTATTGCGTGATTGACGAAGTAGACTCGATTTTAATTGATGAAGCGCGGACACCGCTAATTATTTCCGGGCAGGTGGAAAGACCGACAGAAAAGTATCTGCAAGCAGCCGAAATCGCATTCACACTAAAAAAAGACGAGCATTATGATGTGGATGAAAAAGCTCGTAACGTGCTTTTGACAGATGAAGGCTTTGCGGAATCAGAAAATCTTTTGGGAGTCACAGATTTATTTGACCCAGAAGATCCTTGGGCGCACTTCATTTTCAATGCAATTAAAGCTAAAGAACTTTTCCTCAAGGATGTAAATTACATCGTCCGTAATGGCGAAGTGGTAATTGTAGATGAATTTACCGGTCGGGTGCTACCCGGACGGCGTTGGAGTGATGGACTACACCAGGCCATTGAAGCCAAAGAACACGTAGAAATTCAGCCAGAAACTCAAACTCTAGCGACAATTACTTATCAAAATCTGTTCTTACTGTATCCAAAACTGGGTGGAATGACCGGAACGGCAAAAACGGAAGAATCGGAATTTGAAAAAATTTACAAATTAGAAGTTGCGGTAATTCCCACCAACCGCGATCGCAGACGCGAAGATTTGTCTGATATGGTCTTTAAGACAGAACCAGGCAAGTGGGGTGCGATCGCTAGAGAATGTGCCGAAATGCACGAACTCGGCAGACCTGTATTAGTAGGAACCACTAGTGTAGAAAAATCCGAACTTCTGAGTCGGCTGCTGAAGGAATTGGCGATTCCCCACGAATTACTCAACGCCCGACCCGAAAACGTCGAGCGTGAGGCGGAAATTGTCGCCCAAGCTGGACGAAAAGGTGCTGTTACCATTGCTACTAACATGGCTGGTAGAGGTACAGATATCATTTTGGGTGGTAACTCCGAATACATGGCACGTCTGAAGTTGCGGGAATACTTCATGCCTCGGCTCGTCATGCCAGAGTCAGAAGATAGCTTTGGCGTGCAAAGACCAGCAGGATTGCCTACAGGACATGGTGGTGGTCAAGGCTTTGTCCCTGGTAAAAAAGTCAAAACTTGGCGGGCTTCACCAGAAATTTTCCCCACCCAATTGACAAAAGAAACAGAAAAACTACTCAAAGATGCAGTAGAAATTGCGGTGCGTGAGTATGGCGATCGCAGTTTACCAGAACTGGAAGCAGAAGACAAGGTAGCTGTAGCCGCAGAAAAAGCTCCCATTGATGACCCTGTAATTCAAAAATTGCGGTCAGCATACAACCGCGTTAAGCAGGAATACGAACAATTTACTACCCGCGAACATGATGAAGTAGTGGGAATCGGTGGTTTGCACGTAATTGGTACAGAACGTCACGAATCGCGGCGGATTGATAACCAGTTGCGCGGACGTGCAGGAAGACAAGGCGACCCTGGAACCACGAGATTCTTCCTCAGTTTAGAGGATAATCTATTGCGGATTTTTGGTGGCGATCGCGTTGCTGGGTTAATGAATGCTTTCCAAGTGGAAGAAGATATGCCCATCGAATCTGGGATGCTTACCCGCAGTTTGGAAGGCGCACAGAAAAAAGTTGAAACCTACTACTACGACATTCGTAAGCAGGTATTCGAGTATGACGAAGTGATGAACAATCAACGTCGTGCTATTTATGCTGAACGTCGCCGGGTGTTAGAAGGTCAAGACTTGAAAGAACAGGTAATCAAGTACGCCGAAAAAACGATGGATGACATCGTTGATTACTATATCAACATAGACTTGCCTTCGGAAGAGTGGGAGTTAGACAAGCTGGTTGAGAAAGTTAAAGAATTCGTCTATCTGCTAGCGGATTTGCAACCAAATCAATTAGAAGATATGACAGTCAGCGAGATTAAAGCCTTCCTCCACGAACAGGTGCGAATTGCTTACGATCTCAAAGAAGCGCAGATTGACCAAGTTCAACCCGGACTGATGCGCCAAGCTGAACGCTTCTTCATCTTGCAACGCATTGATACACTGTGGCGGGAACACCTGCAACAAATGGATGCCTTGCGCGAATCAGCAGGATTACGTAGTTATGGGCAAAAAGACCCATTGATTGAGTATAAGAGCGAGGGTTACGAATTGTTCTTGGATATGATGATCAACATCCGCCGAGATGTGGTGTACTCGTTGTTCATGTTCCAGCCGCAGCCGCAGCAGATGGTGCAGGCTTCGTCTGAGATGGTGTAAGTAGGGAATATCTCATGCAGAGACGCAGAGGCGCAGAGAGTGCTTTTGCGTCTTTGTATTTTAAGGCATCTCTCAAAAATATTTTGTTTTCAGGAGTTTGCTGAAATGGGTAAGCTGGTACTACCAAATCTTCAGGGTAAGCAAATGGGGCAAGTAGTAGTTACCCTCACTCTCACGAATCGAATTGATCAAGTTTTGGCACAGCGAGGCTTTATTTCTCCAGAGGAAGTTCGCTCTTGTATTTTGGATAATGTTTTAGTTGATACGGGTGCAACTTTGCTGTGTTTACCTGCTAGCATTATTAGTCAACTAGGTTTAGTCCAAGGTGGAGAAGCCCAGGTAGAGACTGCGGCTGGAGTGCAGCAGGGGCGGATTTTCCGAGATGTTGAACTTAGTATTGGAGAACGTCAAGGAACCTTTGATTGTTTGGAACTAACAGAAGTACCATATCCCCTTTTGGGTGTGACGCCAATGGAAGTTTTAGGGTTAGAAGCAGACCTTAAAAATCGGAAGTTGCGGATTTTACCGATGAATTCTGAGCAAACTTATCTGAGTGTATTGTAAGCGATCGCTTATGCTTGGCGTAGTTTTGGGATTGTCTGTGGTGCGATCTCATCGAACAGAATGTTTATATAGGGTCATGCTATGCTATTGGGGTGTCTAATAAAGAGAGTCATGACTGCCCCAGTGGAAGAATTATTAAGCACCTTTGATCGTCTGCCAGAGTCAGAGAGACTGGAAATAGCTCTGGAGATTTTAAAAAGGGTTAGACATTTGGACTTTCCATATTTGTCAAATGAAGATTTGGTTTGGAATGCAGAAGAACTTTTTTTGGAGTTAGATCGACAAGAAGCTTCCGATGAGTAGCCCTAATCGTGGAGAAGTTTGGCTTGTCGATCTTGGCTACACAGCAAAAGTCAGACCATGCTTAATTATTAGTATTCCTGCCCTAGAGCAGGATCGAGCACTAGCAACCCTAATTCCTCATACGACTAGCTTACGCGGTTCAAGATTTGAGGTGGCGCTAAAGGTAAACTTTCTCCGAGCAGGAGTGTTTGACGTACAAAATATTATTACAATTCCACATGCAAAGTTACTCCGAAAGTTGGGAAACTTGACACCAGAACAACTAGTTGAAGTTGAAAAAGTATTACTCTTTTGGCTAGGATTGAAGGAGAGAAATTTTGAGAGCGATGAGTAGGAACTTAAGATAGGTAAAAATCCTAGATTTAAAGGCTTCTAAAATACTATCGCTTTATATTAATTAATGAAAAAGCTCTTATTTATCTGTAGCCAGAATAAGTTGCGAAGTCCCACCGCCGAGGCTGTGTTTTCTGAATATGAAGGACTTGAAACGGACTCGGCAGGTTTGGATCAACAATATACCTAGGACTTACGCACGCTCTACGAATTCTTGGCGTTCTTGGCGTCTTGGCGGTTCGATAAATTAAGCCTTTCGGCGATTTTTGCGTAAGTCCTGATACCATCTGAGCCAATTCCAAAATTTCGATGGCAAATTGTTTTAATTTTTTCAGGGGTAAGCGGAAATAGTAAATCTTGGGGATTAATAACTAGATAGTCGTTGCCAAGAGCATGATATTTATAGAACTTCATCAATTTAGGCTAATCACACACCACTACAAGGCAAAAAAATTGCTGTACTTAAATTAAATCTAATTGCATTACATTCCCTTCAGAGAAACCGAGGCTGGAGTAAACTGGTTTACCCGATGGCGAGGCGTTAAGAAGTACTCGCGTACAACCGATCGCTTTTAAATATTCAATTGCTCTATTAGTCAGGCATTTAGCAATGCCTTGTCCGCGGTAAGATTGTTCAACGTAAACCCCCCAAATATATCCAAATTTGCGGTGTTCATATTTTAAAACGTTCGGGTATAAACCTGCAAACAGTTGACAACTTGCAGAACCCACAATTGCATTATCAACCTCTGCAACAAAAGCCTTGTAAAATAAATCTCGACGCGCCTCTTCTATGAATTTGAGGGTAATATTCTGCCAATCAAAATCGATATTACTCTCATAAACACCAATATCTAGCCACATTTGGTAAAAGTGTTTTGCAATCAGTAAGTCTTCTTCGGTGGCGGCTTCTCTGATAGTGATATGTTTATCTGTCAGCATAATTTTCCAACAAATTTTCTGAACTCACACCTAACGCCTTCCCAAGGTCGGGAAGGAGTTTTTTAGCTGATGCTAAAAACAAGGTGCGGTGCTTGTATTATGGACAGTTTGACAGATACGACTTAGACTTTCTGTGCAGATACTTCCTCTGGCTTTTCTTGCCTATGCAACGCAGAATACAGCCTATTGAGTGCATTTACATAGGCTTGCGCGGATGCCACGATGATATCTGTGTTCGCTGCATGACCAGAAAACACTTTAGATTCATAACGTAAACGAATTGTCACTTCTCCAATGGCATCAATACCAGCTGTTACTGACTGCACAGAAAACTCAATCAACTCGTTAGGCACATTCACCACACGGTTGATGGCTTTGTAAACTGCATCTACTGGCCCAGTACCGATCGCAGCATCGGTTAATTCTTCACCGTCTGGGGTACGGAGGGTGACTGTAGCTGTAGGACGGGCGTTGCTACCACAGGAAACTTGCACCAACTCTACTCGGAACAAATCGGGTGCTTGTTGGATTTCATCGTTAACGATCGCTTCCAAATCCCAATCAGAAATATCTTTCTTTTTATCTGCTACTTCTTTGAATCTGACGAATGCTTTATTTAACTCAGTATCTGACAGTTCAAAGCCCAATTCTTTCAACCGGGTGCGGAAAGCATTTCTGCCTGAATGTTTGCCCAAAACTATTTGATTATCTGTTAAACCAATCAATTGGGCATCCATAATTTCATAGGTGAGCTTATTTTTTAGCACACCATCTTGGTGAATTCCAGACTCATGAGCAAAAGCATTGGCCCCGACGATCGCTTTATTTGGTTGTACTAACATTCCCGTCAAATTGGAAACTAAGCGTGAGGTTTTGTAAATTTGCCGGGTGTCGATATTTGTGAGGGATTCTTGAGATTCTTCTGGTCTTCCCAAATAAGGATTAAAATATTGTCGCCGCACATGCAACGCCATCACTAATTCTTCTAGTGATGCATTTCCGGCACGTTCGCCAATGCCATTAATCGTACATTCTAGTTGCCGTGCGCCATTTTTCACGGCTTCTAAGAAGTTAGCAACTGCCAAACCTAAATCATTATGACCGTGAACGGAAATAATCGCTTGGTCGATGTTGGGGACAATGCTTTT
>NZ_JAIVFR010000780.1 GCF_020829685.1 Nostoc sp. CHAB 5715
GGATGAATTTAATTTTAACTCTCCCTTGCTCCCCTGCTCTCTGCTCCCCACTCCCTTGAGTTGGCGACTGGTGCAACAACTTGAAGAACTACCCCACATTCAGCAAATATTCAACCTCTACGGCCCCTCGGAAGATACTACTTATTCCACCTACGTCCAACTTAAAGGTGTTATTCCCGATACTCTATCTCCGACAATTGGTCAACCCATTGCTAATAGTCAAGTGTACGTCTTAGATGAAAATTTGCAACCAGTACCAGTGGGTGTACCTGGGGAACTTTACATCGGTGGTGCAGGAGTAGCACGGGGTTATTGGCAGCGTCCAGATTTAACAGCAGAACGGTTTGTGCCGAATCTCTTTGAGAAGGGAGTGGGGAGCAGAGAGCAGGGGAGCAAGGGAGAGTTAAAATTAAATTCATCCACCTCGGAACTGGATTCATCCACCTCAGAACTCCGTTCATCCACCTCGGAACTGGATTCATCCACCTTGGAACTCCGTTCATCCACCTCGGAACTGGATTCATCCACCTCGGAACTGGATTCATCCACCTCGGAACTCCGTTCATCCACCTCAGAACTGGATTCATCCACCTTGGAACTCCGTTCATCCACCTCAGAACCTCAAGGCTTCCAATGCCCAATGCCCAATGCCCAATGCCCAATGCCCAATCTCTACAAAACCGGCGATCGCGTCCGTTATCTCCCAGATGGTAATTTGGAATACTTGGGAAGATTGGATAACCAAGTGAAAATTCGGGGTTATCGTATTGAATTGGCTGAAATTGAAGCGGTACTCAGTCAACACCCAGATGTGCAAGAGTGTGCTGTAATGGCTCCTGAAGAAGTAACGGGTGACAAACAATTAGTTGCTTATATTGCTTCTCTAAGTGCAAAATCCTCAGATATGCGGCAATTTTTGGCGGAACGTTTACCCGGTTACATGATTCCCGCACACTTTATTACTCTGGAAGCATTGCCGCGTACTCCCAATGGCAAAATTCATCGTCAGGCATTACCCACGGTAGAAAAAACACGTCCACAATTAGAGAATGCCTATGTAGAAGCACGGACACCCACAGAACAAACTCTTGCCATCATCTGGGAAGAAACACTTCAAGTTGAACAAATTGGAGTTAATGATAACTTTTTTGCGTTGGGGGGACATTCGCTGCTGGGTATTCAGTTAGTGGCGAAAATCAATGAATCTCTCAATGTAGAAGTACCTCTCAAGAGCTTATTTCAGTATCCCACGATCGCAGGTCTGGCAGCACAAATTGAGCAATTACAAGGCGATATCACCCAGTCGAGATTACCCCAAATTCAACCACGTTCCCAGGAACGCTATCAACCCTTTCCTCTAACGGATATTCAACAAGCATATCTCATCGGACGTAACGCCGCTTTTGAGTTGGGTAATGTTGCTACCCACGGCTACCAAGAAATTGAAACGATGGGATTGTCTGTAGAACAAATGGAATGGGCATTACAAAGGCTAATTGAGCATCATGATATGTTGCGGGTGATTGTGCAACCCGATGGACAACAGCGCGTTTTAAAAGAAGTGCTACCTTATAAAATTGCTGTGACTGATTTGCGTGGAGAATTAAAACCCCTCCCCAACCCTGCCCAAGGCATTGGGAGGGTGCCCGATAGGGCGGGTGGGGTAGAATTAATGGAGTTGCGCGATCGCCTTTCTCACCAAATATTTGCTACCGATCGCTATCCATTATTTGAAATTCAAGCAGTTTTATTGGATGAGGAAAAAATTCGCTTCTGCATTAGCTTTGATGTTTTAATTGCCGATGCTTGGAGTTTTAAACTACTAGGGACAGAACTAGTGCAAATATTGCACAATCCTGATATTCAATTGCCGACAAGCAGATTATCTTTTCGTGATTATGTGTTGGCAGAACAGGAATTACGGAAATCGGCAATTTATGCGCGATCGCAAGCATACTGGCAAGCCAGACTTGCCACCCTACCAGCCGCACCAGATTTACCTTTGACTCAGCCTCTCAGTAGAATCACCCAACCCCATTTTATCCGACGCAGTGGCAATTTAGCTCCAGAGAAATGGCATCGGCTAAAACAGCAAGCCAGCCAAGTCGGAATTACGCCATCAGGTTTGCTATTAGCTGCATTTGCTGAAATTCTGTCTCGATGGAGTAAAGAGCCATGTTTTACCATAAATTTGACCCTTTTTAATCGTCTACCCTTGCATCCCGATGTGAATCGAATTGTGGGAGACTTCACCGCATCTTTGCTTTTGGCAATTGAGAACAAGGGGCGTAAAAATTTTCTGGAACTTGCCCGTTACATTCAAGCACAGCTATGGGAAGATTTAGATCATCGTTATGTCAGTGGTGTGGAAGTGCTGCGTCACGTTGCCCGCAATCAACAACGGGTGACAGGCGCAATTATGCCCGTAGTTTTTACCAGTACACTCACCCAAGACAATCGAGAACAAACAACAGAGCGTAGCTGGCAAAGTGACTTAGTATACAGCCTCAGTCAGACTTCCCAAGTGTATTTTGACCATCAAGTAGCAGAAGTTGCCGGGGCATTAGTTTTTAACTGGGATACCATTGATGATCTCTTCCCACCAGGGCTGTTAGATGAAATGTTCCACACCTACTGTGAGTTTTTGGAACATTTAGCAACATCAGAAGCAGGCGAGATGAGGGAGATGGGGAAGATGGACTTTTCTCCAATGCCCAATACTTCGACTTCGCTCAGTACAAGTGCCCCATGCCCCATGCCCCATGCCCAATTCCCAATTTCCCTACTTCACACCTTATTTTTTGAGCAGGTAACAAAGCAACCCAAGCAGCCTGCAATCTTTACTACCCAAAAATCTCTGACATATCAACAGGTGAGCGATCGCGTTTGTCACCTTGCCGAACTATTACAGCAGCTAGGCATAATACCAAATCAATTGGTGGCAATTGTCATGGATAAAGGTTGGGAGCAAATAATTGCCGCCTTAGCAATTTTGACGGCCGGGGCTGCTTATGTGCCTATCGATCCTCAATTACCGACACAACGCCGCCTACATTTGTTGCAAGAAACCCAAGCGCAAATTATCCTCACTCAATCCTGGCTGGATGTGGCTTTAGAATGGGCAGATGATTGCAGCCGTATATGTGTTGATACTCTTGATGCTCCACCTCATACAGACATACCCGCACCGATACAGCAACCGACAGATTTAGCATACGTCATTTACACTTCCGGTTCTACTGGCAAGCCTAAAGGTGTGATGATTGATCATCAGGGAGCGGTGAACACGATTTTAGATATTAATCAACGCTTTGACGTGACAGCTAGCGATCGCATTTTAGCCCTGTCTTCTTTGAGTTTTGATTTATCTGTATATGACATATTTGGCATCCTCGCCGCCGGAGGAGCAATTGTCATTCCCGATTGCGATCGCCCCAACGATCCATCTCACTGGATGCATCTAATTACCAAGCATCAGGTAACAATTTGGAATTCTGTTCCCGCTTTAATGCAACTTGTGCTGGGGAGTGGGGAGTGGGGAGGGGCGAACCCGGCGATGACGGTGACGAACTTTCCGCGGCGTTGCTCCCGCCGGATGCGCAATGGCTGATCCTGCGGGCGAAGGACCTTCCCGCTCAGGCGATCGCGTG
>NZ_JAIVFR010000781.1 GCF_020829685.1 Nostoc sp. CHAB 5715
AGTTATTCGATGCAAACTCACGGGCTTGGACGAGGAAATCTTCAATTACAGCAGTAGTCAAATACTCATCTGGTAAACCTGCGAGTTTCATCAGTGTAGTAGTCAACTACTACACTGATGAAACTCGCCATCATCCGCCAATTATACAAACCTAGTTCCATTCCACTAGCTACCAAGCCACCGACACCCAGTGTGGTACTGCTCAACAAATTTTTTAAACTTGGCATAACAATTGCCATTTGGTGATAAACCATGTGCTGACTCTTGATGCGAGCGATTTCGTGTCCGAAAACGTAAATTAACTCATCTGCGCCAAGCCACTCCATTGCATCTAAATTTATACCGATAAGGGGTTTTTCTACGCCAACAATATAGGTTTGAATGTGACCTGTACCTCGAAACAGATACAGTTCAGGAAGTGGAGTAACATCAAGAATTTCGCAGGTTTCTACAAATGTCTGATGTAATTGCGGAAAATTACGGGATGAAATTCTGATTTCACTACCAAGGCTTTGCAGCCTGAGTAAGCGATCAATGCCGTATTCGTTAATTTTTTTGAGTAGCAGAGAGACACCGGGCATATTTTGCAAAGAAGCCAAGGCTTTGCGATCAAAAGGGTGTTCGTAGGCTGCTGAACTCAGTCCAGTTAAAATTTTTCTCGTCATGGGTTTTGAGCTTTATCTTGGAGTGTTTGGGAAGTAGGGCTATTTCATTCTCATCTAGCCCGCCTCAGAATGAATTCTGAGGCTAATAGTCCAGGTCCACTTTAGTGGACTAAAAGCCTTTCTTAGTACAGCTTTGCGTAAAATCGTAGCGTTTTTAATGCAAGAGGACGCATTGGCATTGTTAGCCGATGCATTGGCATTGTCAGCCGATGCATTGGCATTGTTAGCCGATGCATTGGCATTGTCAGCCGATGCATTGGCATTGTTAGCCGATGCATTGGCATTGTCAGCCGATGCATTAGTATTGTCAGTCGATGCATTGGCATTGCAGGGTATTGCTAAATTTAATTCGCTACGAATTAATGAAATGCTGTACTTAGTCCACTTTAGTGGAGTTTTGCTAAAAGCCTGTGAACTTCAGTTCTGGGCGGTTTATGTCTAGAACGAAATAGCCCTGGTTTGGGAAGTTCAGTTACTCAGTACGAACGGCTTGTGCCTTCATTACGCCCGTGGTTAGGGGTTTGGGATTCATGAATTGCCCCAGAGCGCGTGTACTTTTGCGTAAGTCCTAAATATAAATGGCATCTATCCAGCAAATTAATCCCCACAACCGACAATTACCAAGACGAGCCAAGAGCGATCTTAGAGAGAGATTTTACCAGATTGAACTAGAAAATCATATTTGGTTCAGGTCTAAGTATTTATCACCATCTTACCCAGATACAATATGCAGTAGGGGCATACAGCTAGCTGTGCGCTCCTACTACTAGAAAATTTAGAAATTGACAATTCTATCTATGCAAATTATTTATTGGCTATTACTTGCTGTAATGCTTGTGGGAATCATTGGTGCTGTAGTTCCTGCCATTCCTGGTAGCAGCTTAATTTTAATTGCAATTATCGTCTGGGGAATCGTTAGTAGTTCCTTTGCAGCCATCAAGATTCCTCTAATTGTGACAATTATCGTTTTGCTGCTCAGTGTCGGAGTGGATTTTTTAGCTAGTTATGTAGGAGCAAAACAAGCTGGAGCTAGCAAGTGGGGGCAAATTGGCGCAATCGTCGGTTTGGTAGTGGGTTTTTTGGGATTATTACCAACATTGCCTTTTGGTGGCCCACTGTTAGGAATTTTACTAGGCCCGCTTTTGGGAGCAAATATCGGTGAGTATCTTTACCGACGTGACTTCTGGTTGGCGCTGAAAGCGGGTATAGGAATTGTAGTCGGATCATTGGTTGGAAATTTGATTCAAGGGCTGTTAGCGATCGCCGCAGTTGTAGTTTTCGTTGTGACAACTTGGCCGCAAGTATTTGGCTCTTAGCATTTGAAGGTAATAGGGTTAGAAACCGCATCTATAGAAACAAAACCCACCTCCGTGGTTTTCAACCCTCAATTTTTTCTTAGTCCGCAGAGGCGGAATTTGCTTGTGTAGCCGCCCTCACGCAGTGTGCCGCAGGCAATTCCATTCGCTTGGGCTTAACAAAGTTTGGGGGTTTAAGTAAAGAGTTTCTATTAAGCAGCACGTTTTGATGCCTAAATCTAAATCCCCGTCATATCAGGTTTGCTTGATTGCTTATTAAACTCGAAGAACCCCACCCCGCCAAAGCTATGCTTTGTCTCCCCTCCCGAAGAGCGGGGAGGGGTTGGGGGTGGGGTTCTTTTATTATTAACTGCCCGACGCTCGCGGACTCGCTAACGCTGCGCTATCTGCCTCCTGCCTTCTTTGTAATCTGGAAGAATAAAAAACGCTAATTATGTTCAGTGTATTTAAGTGAATCTAATTAGATTTAAACCTATTATGAAGAATTTCAATGCTAGGAATGAAAAAGATACGAAGACCAGTTATAGAAGTAATTAAAATTTTATGAAGATGGCTTAGTCATTAAAGATGTGATGAAGACCACTCAGTAAATATTGCAGGCTCTAAGCCTATGTGATTTTATGAAAATCAGAAATACATCACGCAAGTTTCGCTTTCACTGACAGTATTTTCCATAAATTACTGAGATTAAAAGTAAAGCAATTGCTCTGATTTAAGGTTATTACTAGGAGCCTAAAACGATAATGATTAATTTTAAATCTAGATTCCTAAATGCTACTCTAGCTGCTACTGCTGCAATTCCTTTAGCTACTGCTGGGTTGTTTACCTCTGCTGGTTCTGCACAAGCTGCTGCACTCAATGGTGGTTTTAATTATGGTGGTGCTGGGTTTCCTGCTACTACAGTTGCAGTGTCAAAAACATCCTTAAAATTTGCTCCTAGCCCTGGTTTAGCCTCACTATCATTACAAAGTGGAGATTTTACAGCATTCAACGCAGCTAACATATTTAACGGTACTCCTAACCCTTGGACAGCTGGTTCTCTTTTTCTTGACTTAGGTGTATTTGCAACCCCTGGTACTCTGACAGATGGAGCAAATACGTTTAGCTTAACATCTTTCAATACCCCGACATTCTCTGTACAGACCGCAGGAACAAATGTAAGAGTGAATTACCTTGGATTCTTTGATGATGGATCTGGTAACAAAACCAATGCAGAGGGATACATCACTTTTGTTACTCAAGATATTAATGCAGAAACAACTTACAATAATGGTGGAACATTTGATGCAACCTTTACAGGTCTTGTGGTAAGTACAGTTCCCGAACCAGCTGCATTACTAGGCTTGGGTGCAGTAGGTGCAGTAATGGCTATGTCTCGCCGACGCAAAAATTTCGTTCAATAGACCTAATTCTAAATATAAAAAAGTTACTTTTAGTTGCTAAAAGTAACTCGAATTTATCAATTCGATTTGGCTAGAATGCAAAATTTTACTAACCAGATCGAATTTTTTTATATTGTTAGATATAGGACTATGATTTGATTTCTGAAAAAAATCCGTACAACTCGAAAAGCGTGATTCCATATTCCCTACTCCCTACTCCCCACTCCCCACCTACATAGATAATTTCAAAAATCAAATATGATTCCT
>NZ_JAIVFR010000782.1 GCF_020829685.1 Nostoc sp. CHAB 5715
TTTCGCCCTTGCTGTCAAACAAATAAGAAGGAAAGCGAGTATCACTGGCTTTTGCTTCCAGACTGTTTTCCAGTTTCTCGCGGATAGCGCGAACCATATCTCCTTTTTTGACTGCCATAAATTCCCCGGTTTCTTTAACTCTAAACCCTCAACTCCCAACTCCTGTACAGACGCGATTAATCGCGTCTCTCCTAAGACGCGATTAATTGCGTCTCTCCTAACTCTTAAACATATACTTAGGTTTTAAAGTGTTTTGCTAACATATTCAATAGAAGTTTGCGCGGTACAAGTCGAGATAATTTGCTTCTAATTTGAGTGTTAGTATCAGAACTAATAACAGTTGGATAACCTTTTTCCAAAGCTTCTAAAGATTCCCAAACCACTTTTTCACAAGAATATACTTTATCTGTAGTACTTGCCAGCGCTGGAGGAAAATTAGCTTCTGCAAAAAAGTTTGTTTCTATTGGCCCTGGACAAGTGACTAAAATACGGACACCATATTGATTATTTTCTGCCCATAATGCTTCACTAAAGCTGAGAATAAAAGCTTTACTGGCAGCATAAACAGAAAGGTATGGTATCGGTTGAAATGCGGTAATAGAGGATACGTTAATAATACTTCCAGAACGACGTTGCCGCATCAAGGGGAGAAATTTATGGGTTAAATCTACCAATGCCAAAATGTTTAATTGTACAATTTTGACTTGTCTTTCTCCATCCCCTTCAGCAAAGTCGCCATAGTAACCAAAACCAGCATTATTGATTAATAAGTCAATGGTTAATTCCTTTTCTTTAGTGGCATTAAATACAGCAGCAGCTGCATTAGGTTCTGTGAGGTCTTTGACTATAACCTCTACTTGAATTTTGTGTTCTTCTTCTAGTTGTTTAGCTAATTGGCTTAGTTTCTCTTCGGAACGAGCAACGAGTACAAGATTTGTCTTGCGTGCAGCTAGTTCCTGGGCAAAAGCTTTACCAATACCACTAGATGCACCAGTAATTAAAGCAGTTGTCATTCTACATATTCAGATAATTTTTAACCACTATTAAAATTTTAGTGATGCTGGCTTTAAGTTTCAACTACCTAAAGTGATATACCCAAAAGGGGAAAAGCAGTATTTAGTAATGAAGTGAGGGCTGTGACCAAAATAATGATTTTTCTCATGACGATTCCAATTCAAAATGAATTGTTAATTACCATTTTTCAGACCAATAGATAATTTCTGAGGCGGAACTATTAATAGCAACGCCGTAGCTATTTCCATGATTCCACTTGAAGCCAGGTCTACCTTTATCTTCTGTATTTAATACCAATATTTCATAAGTAGGTGGAAAAGATTCTATATGAGAGTCACTAGTGTAGAAAAAAGTTGTCGGCACACCATTAAGTTGATTTATGTGGTCGTTTGTGTTACCACCTTTATATTTGTGCTTTGCACTACTTCTGTATTGTGAAAGTAATTTTTCTATCTTTTTTGGTGGCTGTTTCAGCCTAATTTGAAAAAAACTACTTCCTTGCACAAATTCGGAAGAGTAAGCAATGCGAACATCTTTGGCATCAGTGGGAATCTCATTAGGAAAATGTTTTACTTGGTCATTATCAGACCATAGTTGATTACGAATTTCTTTGTAGCGTGATGTATCAGTTATTATTTTAGGTTCCCTAGTACTGCTAAAAGTTTTTCTCAGAAAAAAGCTTCCTCCGACAATACTAAAACTAGCAAGGATTAATAGAAACTGCGATCGTTTCATCAAGTTGGGTACGTCTAACTTTCATAGTCATATACCCAACTAATAAACTAAATTAGTACTATTGCGGATATCCCATCAGAGATATTAACAGAAACTTTGCGTATCCAAAGGAAATCCGGGATAATTGTAAAATTACTGTAAAGTTGGTCAATGATTACCTAGTTAAATACCGTAGGTTATCCTCGTTGATATCAGTACTACCTTTGTAGCTAAACGAAATCAATTCCACAGCCATCCATTTTTTTTCAATTTTTCCTGATGCAGCAATAACTAAGGCGGAGATATAAATAGTAGATGCACCTTAATTAAATCACAGCCCTCAGCTTTTAGTTTGGGGCTTTTTTTTATTGATATTTTTTGATTTTATAGGAATCCTAAATGATATGTGAAAAATTTTAAGTAATGTAGGGTGGGCTTTGCCCACCAAAACCCGATATGGTGGGCTTTGCCCACCCTACGTGTATTTCAAAAATCAAATAGGAGTCCTATAAATTAAAATAAATTTTTTACAAAGTTAAATCTTCCCGGATATGGCAATTAATAAAGCGGATTAATAAATGGTAGATGCACCCTAATAAATTCCAGCCTTCAGCTTTTAGTTGAAGGCTTTTATTATTTAAATATAGATGGCAGCAAGCTGGGAGCTAACCATACTGCGTAACCAATAAATCCAAAGAGCAACGTAATTAGGACAGTAATACCGTAGCTGATGCAAATTAATAAACCGTCAGATTCGATGGTGGCAACAGTCAAAAGTAAAATACCTACAGTGGGGATGGGATTTGTAAAGGGAATTGGTAATATTAGTAATACTGTTAACAAAGAGATACAAAACCCATTAATTCGCCAAATCAAAGGATTATGGGCTATTTTTGCCAATCGGGGACGGGCGATTTTCTGTAACACTTTGGTAAGACGTCCCAAATTTTGCAAAAGCAACTGGGCAAAGGGACGAGGAAATTTGTAGTTAGCAATTCTTTTCGGCAGCCAAGGCTCACGCCTCCCTAAAACCATTTGCGCTGACAACAGTAAACAAGCACCACCAAAAGGGCCAGTTAATCCCGGTGGCATAGGAAATAAAAAGGGCAAAATTAATAATGTAATTACCAGGCAGAACCCTCGTTCTGAGGTTTCTGCCAGAATATCACCTAAAGTTAGCGGTTGTTCAGCTAGGCGTTGCAACAGGGACTTTATATCTTGAGAAAATCTCAGATGCATTTGGCGTGATTTGATACGAGTTCCCACATTTCTAGCAGAGGGAGATGAGAGAGAATAACTCCTAACTCCTAATTTCTGGGGGTACTAAAACAGTTATAGCTTTAGGTATAACTCGAAAATGAGCAGGCGTGTAGGTAGTGATTTCACCATCTGTATTGATAGGGCGAGGTTTACGAGTATGCACCTCTATTTCTTGACCTTGAAGAGAGCGTACACTCTCCCAATGTATATGTCGCCCTTGTCGCATCGCCGGGAGTAATAGTATAATCTGCCACCAATGTTTAATCTCCAAGCTATAGAGGTCTAGCCTTTGGTCATCTATTGTCGCATCGTCAGCCACTGCCATACCACCGCCGTAATAGCGGCCGTTACCCACAGCAATTTGCACTGTTTTCACGCGAACTGATTCACCATTGATTAAAATCTCCGCAGTAAAAGGTCTAGCTTCCAAAATCACTTGCAATGCAGTGGCGGCATAAGCAAATATTCCCCAACGGCGTTTGGCTTGTTTAGTAAGTCGCTGGGTAATTTTTACACTCAATCCCAGACTGGCAACGTTAAAAAAGTGCTTGCCGTTCACCCAACCCAAGTCGATGCGGTGTAAATTTTTATATGAAATAATTTTGCAAGCTTCGCTGAGAGAATTCGGAATTAGATCGGA
>NZ_JAIVFR010000783.1 GCF_020829685.1 Nostoc sp. CHAB 5715
TATAGCAGTCCTAAATCATTTGTGAAATATTTTTCTCTTTGCTGTCATTAGTCATTAGTTATTTGTCCTTTGTAATCACAAATGACCAAGGACAAATGACTAAGGACGACCATAACAAAATTTTCACAATCTCATTTAGGATTGCTATATATGCTGGATAACCTGGATATAGATATTAGTGCGGTAACGATTTATCACGGTTTAGGAACTGGTGCGAACATGTTAATGCTGCTTTTGTGGGGGAAACTGGCCGACCGAATTGGGAATCGTCCGCTACTGCTATTAGTGGGAGTCTTGGTGGCGGTGACACCTGTGTTGTGGCTAGGAGTTGGAAGCGATCAAATTTCTTTTTGGATCTGGTTATCCTTGTTGCATATACTAGCTGGCGGGACGTGGGCGGCAATTGATTTGTGTACCAACAATCTGATGATGGGAATATCACCAGTGCGTTATCAATCTACTTACTTTGCGATCGCAGGTGCAGTTGCTGGTATAACTGGAGCAATGGGTATCAGTGTTGGTAGCTGCAATGCCAATGCATCGGTTGACAATGCCAATGCATCGGTTGACAATGCCAATGCATCGGTTGACAATGCCAATGCATCGGCTGACAATGCCAATGCATCGGTTGACAATGCCAATGCATCGGTTGACAATGCCAATGCATCGGCTGACAATGCTAATGTATCGGTTGACAATGCCAATGCGTCCCCTTGCATTAAAAACGCTACGATTTTACGCAAAGCTGTACTTAGCTGCCTCTAATATCAAGCTCAGACCAACACTTATTTCAACAACATCCCAGTTAAGGATAATTGTAGGTTGGGTTGAACTTTAGTGTTGCCCAACAAATGCCCAAAAATGTTGGGTTTCGTTCCTCAACCCAACCTACGCAAATTTTAGCGGTTCTATCGGGTCTTTTAACTTCTTTATGTGGGTGAGATAGCTGTTGTTTAAGGAAGCCATTGTAATCCCTTATTCTTTAATTTATGCTCGATATGCTGCATTTCCTGGATAGTTTCTCCAGTAACGATCGCATAAATGTCAGTGTTTATTTTTCCATATTTGATCTTCTCTAAAGCCGACAGAATGATTAAATCCTTGCGATCTAGTTCTGGTTTTAAGGTGACTAAAATTGAATCCAAGGTTCCTTCCATGCGGTAGTCACTGGAATATTTAGCTACTCCCTTTCCCAGTCCCACTAGGGTATTACGCTGCAAGCACAACGGAGTTGAGCCATTGACTCGGAAATTCGCATCGATCGCATAAAATTGTCCGTCTTGGTCTTCTAGCACATCAAAGCCAATCACGCCGAAATAACCCTGTTTGTGAGCATACTGACCAACGTTAGCAATCATCTCAAAGAACTTGCTCATGTCAGTGTTGCGGTAGTCAATCAGTCCGCCTAAATAGTTGCCTTCTGGAGTGACGAGTTGGCCGGTAGTGCCGATGAGGGTTATTTCTCCTAGCTTGTTGACATAGAACTGTACGCAGTAATTCTGCACTTCATTCTTGACGAACTCCGAAACAATAATCGTATCGAGCAACTTAATATCAAGATATTTCCTAATTTCTTCAAAGCAGTAGTTCAAATCGCTGGGACTTTTGATGATATAAGTGCCTTCTCCTGAGAGTCCGTGGGATGTTTTAATTAAGTAGGGGTATTGTGGTAACTGAATGTCTTCGAGATTAACTTGGTGCAGATTGTAGCTCTCGTATTTCGGACATTGCACCCCTAAGTTGGCTAGCGTTACTTTGCTGAGTAAGCGGTAATGAGTGTCTGGATCAACAGCGTGTTTTTCAGGTTTGAGGTGATCAAAGGGAAATAGACTAATAAGTTTGTCAAAGCGTTCGCTGTGGCTGAGGTCATCTAGATAACTTGAGCAATCCATCATCGACCTATTGGAGTGGCTGCCGAAATGCTCTTGCCAGTAGCCAGTTAGCGACTTTGGCGGTGGTATAATCACAATTCCAGGAATGCGATCGCCTAACACAGCCAGATTTTTCCAAGGTTCCTTCTGACAAATCTTGTCAAAGGAGGTTTTGGTGGCTTCACTACTGCCATCTTGAATAAAATATTTTTTTCGGTTGGGGTAAGCAGCCCAACTGGCAGTTGCAGGGTAATTTAAAATAAACCCATAAGATGCATCTGTGATATCTTGAGCAAATAGATCAGAAAGAGTACTCCCTTGAAAGTATTGAAAGTTATATTTTGAGTTCATTTAGCCCTCCCTTGAAACCGCATACCCAAACAGATGGACAGATACATCTTCTGTCTGCACTCCTACCAATAGCACACTATCTTGGTCAAAGACAATTTCTTTATTAATTGCAGCTAAGGGTTGGGCAAATTTCGGCGAAATGAATTTATATCCTGGTTGATTTGGCTCGTCAAGCCGTTGTAATTGTTTTATTTGACTAGATTTTATGCTTTGAAGATTACTATATTTTTTTCGCATAAAGCTAATATTTAATAATTTGCTTTTTTAGTTATATTTTTGGCTATTCTACTTCATTAAAATTTAATTAACTCTATCAAACGGAATAAGCAAATTAGTTTATTTATTATCCTAAAATAATGTTTATCTGAAATGGTTATTCATACTATAGAAGTGATGAAGCAACAAGCATAAAGGTGTAGATGTGTAAATATCGCTGTGGTTTAGATATTTAAGCTAATTCTTTCTGCCTGCTAGTGCGATCGCACTTTTAAAATATTCTCGTAAATAGCTATAATTGTTAAAATTGCCTTTACTCTTGCTGTATATCTACCTCAGGCGCAATTCGATTGAGAAGAAGGAGTTCTGGTATCACTTCTCTGAGCTTTTGCGTAAGAGACTCAATCGTAGAAGCTTCTGTTACCAATCCTGGCACGTTTTCACTCGTTGCTACCCAAACTTCTGCATCTGTATCCCAAAATGCATAAACCATCAATCTGTTTTGTGTCATGATCGAGCGCTAGGGACTAATTTACGACGGTAATTCAAGTTTAAAACAATTGAATAGCTTCTTGGGTGAAGTATCGCAATAGACATGAAATCTATCCACTGATTTTAAGTGGTTGAATAACTTAATTTTAGGCTTAATACGATTTTGGTAGTCTACTTCATTTTCTCCTTGCTTTTTAGCAGGCAGACAATCGTAATAAAATACTTTATCATAGCCACTTGCTAACCGATAGTAATCTATTTCAAGCTGTTTTTTATCAAAAAGATTTTCTGAAAATAATTCTAGTAGTGAATCTAAACAGCCACCATCAATAAATAAGTATTTAACATTTTTTATTCCAGAACTGTAGGACATATCTAGTTTAAGTGCTGTAGTATTTAATACTTAAATTATAACTCAATAATAAAACTATCTCGCAAATGAAAGTCAGCCTCCGCAACTTGATGAGTTAACGCCCAGTAAGTAACCTCACCATTTCTGTCTTTAATAACGGTAGTAATGCCAACTTCAATGGCTTGTTCTGCCGAGACGATTTTATCTAAATCTACATCCAACACAAGTATTAAACCATCGGCTTGATTGTGAACATTAAACGCTAGGTTTTCAAACGCTGTTTCCTCTTGCATTCCTTGACGGTATCCATCAAAGCGATAGACATTCCAGTGTCC
>NZ_JAIVFR010000784.1 GCF_020829685.1 Nostoc sp. CHAB 5715
ATGGGGTTTTCAATAGTAATGCTTTGCGTTAGCTTTTCCCCTAATCGGTTCGCTTTGAACTCCACCACTGTTTCACTGAAATCAACTCCCGCTACACGGATAACATCAAGTGGCTTGAGTGCTTCTAAAGCTGATTGTGCATTAGCAAAACGGTTTTTTTGTAGCGGTTGTACCATCTTTTCCAACCAACCCAGAAACCGTAGACTCAACCGAGGTAAAAGATGGTGAAACTTGATTAAATATGGATCATCTTCATCTTGCAATTGATCTATTTTTGTTGATTTGATTCCTGTCAGTAAGCAAATCAAGGTTACACCCAAACTATACAAGTCTGTAGCTACTGTTGGTTTAAACATTTGCTCTGGCGGGATAAAACCTGGCGTACCTTTGAATACGCTACTTGCTGCAACTTCCTGACTGCCAATACGAGCAAAACCAAAATCAATTATATAGACATTGAGTTCTTCATCTACCAAAATATTTTCCGGTTTGATATCCCGATGAATTACCGGAGGATTGAGATTTTGCAGGTATCGAAGAATTTCTAAAGCTTTGACAGCAATTTGCTTAACTTCCTCTATTTCAAAGTGACCGAGGAGTTCTGCCAAAGATTGGGCGTTGATATATTCTTGCACCAAACAAAAGCCATCAGACGTAGCAAAGGAATTTATGTAGCGGGGAATACCGGGATGAGCTAGTCCTTGTAGCACTCTAATTTCCCGTTGATGAGCCTCAAACCCCGACCAACTAGAACCAGCTTGAGCAAAGCAAAACTGCTTTATTACCACATGTTCCCCTGTATTAACTTTTGATGCTAGCCAAGTAATCCTTCCTCCTTCCCGATTACGTCCCAATTCTCGCAAAACTTGATAGCCGTGTTCGCTGAAATCTGGATAGCTATTCATAGTTCAAGGGCAACAGTAGGGTATGCCAAATTTGCTGTGTATTACGCAAATACACTTAAATTAGCAGGGGTGATTCAATTAATCAACATTTTTAACAATAGTTATTTATTCTTGTGGGATGGGCGTCTCGCCCGTCCTGGGGCGGGCAAGATGCCATTAGTGTCAAGTTAAGATGAAATCACTGGGGTCAACTAGTATAGCTGGGGACACTTCGGCAAGCTCCCAACGACTACGCTCAGGGCGGCGCAGTGCATCGCTCTTTACTGGGTGAAAAGTCTTTTTGTGTTTAGGTTTTATCCGACTTAAATTAAAATTGAACAAAAATAATAAACGGCTGCCCGAATTCAATAAACGACACCCCGAATTCAATAAACGGCTGCCCGAATTCAATAAACAACACCCCGAATTCAATAAACGGCTGCCCGAATTCAATAAACAACACCCCGAATTCAATAAACAACACCCCGAATTCGATAAACGACTGCCCGAATTCAATAAACGACACCCCGAATTCGATGAACATACCTTTGACATTTGGGCTTCTGCCTTAACTTGACACCAATGGCAAGATGCCCACCCCACAAGATGTATTTAAGATAGAATAAAACTGCTGTAAGTCTTTCTAGTAGGGCTGGGGAGTGTGGAAATAGAAAAAGCGATCGCCTCCTACCTTCCGAAATACCTTCATGCTACACTGTAGTTAATATCAAACCTCATCACAACTCCAACGAGATAACACAAATGAAGTAGTACCAAACACCTGTTGCGCCAAAGCAACAAATGTCAACAAAGAATAAACGCAACTAGTTTGACAGGGTTACTTCACATAGTCATGCACTAAAAATATTGTCATTACTCGTATCTACATTAAACCGCTTGGCAAGTGTCTGCGGCTAAGTTTTTTTTGTGTCTAATCTACCCGTAATTGTTGTGAACACGCGGGTGGAAGTTTGCGAATTGAGGTTTGAGAATAATGCCGAAAAAGTCAATATTATTAGCTGAGAATTTAGCCTACGAACTCAGCTTGGATAGAACTTTGTTTCAAAAAATTCAGGTGAGTATCGAAGCAGGCGATCGCATCGCTTTAGTAGGCCGCAACGGTATAGGAAAATCAACCCTACTCAAAATCATTGCAGGTCAAATTACCCCCAATACAGGCTCAGTTTGGCGTAATGGTGTTGTTTATTATTTGCCACAAATTAGTACTATTAGGCAAGAAATCACAGCAGATACAGTACTAAATTTTTTGGTTTCTGTTTCTGATGATTGGTGGAATATTGAGGATATTTTACAAACGCAATTCCACACAAAACTTGACTTATCTTTACCAATTGGTAACTTGAGTGGTGGAGAACTCACAAAACTATTTCTGGCGATTGGTTTATCTAAACAGCCCAACTTGTTATTGCTGGATGAGCCAACTAACCACATGGATTTGCAAGCGTTAGAAAGCTTAAGCCAGTTTCTTTTGAATTTTAATGGTGCGTATGTAATTGTCTCACACAAACCTTTTTTTCTAGATCAAGTTACAGATGTTACTTGGGAACTTACACCTGTTGGTTTGAAAGTATATGGAGGTAATTTTTCTCAGTATCGAGAACAGAAAGAAATCGAGTTAGCGGTAGCATTGCGATCGCACGAAGCCGCCAGAAAGGAACTCAAACGCACCCAAGCTACCGCTATGCAAGAGCAGCAACGCGCAGCCCAATCTAGCCGCAACGGTCGCGCCAAGTTTCTGAATGGTAGTATTGATAGAATGGCAGCAGGGCTGATTAAAACCAAAGCTGAGGCCTCTACCGGAACTGCGAAAAAAAAACATGAAGCAGCAGTAGCAAAGGCGAATCAAAAGGTTGCAGAGACGAAGATCAAAACTACGAAAGTAACGAGTATTCAGCTAGAAGAAAAAAATCAAAAGCGCCGAAATCTAATTAATATCCAAGGTGCAAATCTTAGGATATCAGAACGTGTATTGATTCAAAATATTCAACTGCATGTATCATCTGGCGATCGCATAGCCATTATCGGCGCAAACGGTTCTGGTAAATCGAGTCTGGTAAAAGCAATTTTGGGCATGGAAAACCAAATAGCAGTTTTGGACTCAGGTGAGGTTTTGCTAGCACCAGCGATGAAAGCTGTATATCTCGATCAAACTTACGAATTGGTAAATCGCCAATACACACTTTTGGAAAATATGCAAGCTGCTAATCCTAATCTCAGCTATCAGCTTTTGCGTCAACAACTAGGACACTTTCTCTTTAAATATGATGACGTTCACAAAAGCGCCTCTGTACTGAGTGGGGGTGAATTGGCAAGATTAGCGTAGGCGTAGCCCGCCGCAGGCATCGCTATGATCAGTATCTCAGAAATCGATCTGCTGATTCTTGATGAGCCAACTAATAACCTGGATATTGAAACTGTTGAACAAATAATAGTAGGGATCAATGACTATCAAGGAGCTATTTGGGTAATTTCCCATGACCTAGATTTCCTTAGCCGGATTAATATTACCCAAAGTTTCAAATTGAAAGAGCAAGCCTTGCAAATGACAACCTATTTACCCAGTACACCAGAGCAATATTATCGAGAGTTTTGAAACATGGAGAAGAAAAAAGATGTATTTCTCGTACTACGTATCGAGAAATACGGCGTCAAGGCATCAAGCCCCTAACTTCAGTTATGGGGTCCCCTACACCCTTACACCCCTAGTTTT
>NZ_JAIVFR010000785.1 GCF_020829685.1 Nostoc sp. CHAB 5715
AGGCGGGATATCCATGATAATCGTTGGCGGATAAAAGTTTCCAGGACGATCTGATAAAGGATGTCCACCGGTGAGGACTTTACCACCACTGCTGAGAGCATTTTGCACTTGTTGATCTAAATCCTGGAGAATACCAGGAGTAGCCAGTGGGCCTAAATCGGTATCTGGTTGCATGGGATCGCCTACTTTCAGCGCCTCAAATTTTTCTAAAAGTAATTTTTCAAATTTGTCTGCGATCGCTTCTGCAACAATAAAACGTTTTGCTGCAATACATGATTGCCCGTTATTCAACATTCGCGCTGTAGTAGCTGTGACAACTGCTGTCTCTAAGTCAGCACTTTCTAACACAATAAATGGGTCACTTCCTCCTAATTCCAAAACTGTTTTTTTGATTTGTTTGCCGGCGGCGACGGCGAGGGATGCACCTGCTGGTTCGCTTCCGGTCAAGGTGGCAGCTTTTACGCGGTCATCAGCCATCAAATCGGCGACTTTAGCAGCGCCTATTAATAGGGTTTGAAACGCACCTTCAGGAAAACCTGCCTGTCGGATAATATCTTCAATTGCCAAGGCGCACTGCGGCACGTTGGAAGCATGTTTGAGTAAGCCGACATTTCCCGCCATTAGTGCGGGTGCAGCAAAGCGGAACACTTGCCAGAAAGGGAAATTCCACGGCATCACCGCGAGAATCGCACCTATTGGTTGATAACGTATAAAACTCTGACTGGCATCAGTTTTTACACTGACATCAGCCAAAAAACCAGGGGCGTGTTCGGCATAGTAGCGACAGACGAGGGCACATTTTTCGACTTCCGCGATCGCAGCTTTAAATGGCTTACCCATTTCTAGAGTCATCAACTTAGCAAATTCTGCTTTGTCTTGCTCTAAAATGTCGGCAGCCTTTTGTAGCCAGTGCGATCGCGTCAAAAAATTAGTCTGACGATACTTTTCAAAAGTCTGATTAGCTAAATCGAGTTTAGCGGTAATTTCTGCATCATTGAGTGGCTCAAAGGTTTTGAGCGTTTCCCCAGTGGCGGGATTAATGGTGGCGATCGCCATTACCTGACCTCCCGTTAAAAAATAGCTTCGGTAGGCTTCCTAGTGTTACACAGATCAATTCTGGAAGCTACCACCCAAATTTTAGTCTTTTAACCAAGAATTAGCTGTCCAATATTACAATTTCGCAATTTTAATTGAATGAAAGTATACCAATCAATAAGTATTAATATTGATGAATTAAATACGAGTAAAGTTGCTATAATTTGCACAATTGAGGAATCAAGCCATGACTCAAGTCTTACGCAAATTAGTTACATTCGATGAATTCGTTGCTAAATATCCTGACAACACTGGAAAACGTTATGAATTACATGATGGAGTAATAGTCGAAATGTCCCAACCAACAGGCGATCATGAAGAGATTGTTGTATTTTTATCTACAAAAATCACTTTAGAATATAGTCGCCTCGGACTGCGGTATGGTATACCAAAAACAGTATTAGTTAAACCACTTGAAAACGAATCAGCTTATTCGCCAGATTTGCTGCTCCTAAATCTTACTAATTTGGTTAATGAACCATTGTGGAAAAAAGAATCAACTGTTACTCAAGCAGCATCAATTCCTTTAGTAATTGAGGTAGTGAGTACAAACTGGCGTGATGACTATCTGAAAAAATATGCTGACTATGAAGAAATGGGAATTCCTGAATACTGGATTGTCGATTATGGTGCATTGGGCGGTAGGGAATTTATTGGCAAACCCAAACAACCTACTATTTTGGTTTGCTCTTTAGAAGAAGGTGAGTATCGCGTTAGTAAATTTCGAGGAGATGACCGTATCCAGTCGCCAACTTTTCCAGAGTTGAATTTGACCGCAGAGCAAATTTTTCGCGCTGGCACAGTCAGCTAAATTTAGCATAAGGCTATTCAACTTCATCTCCAAATTAAGTAGGATCAGCTAAATAATAGCTTTATACAGACCCCGTTCAGAAAACAATATAGAAAATTTCCGGTGTTGCTGAACCAAAATATGAATCAAGCGATCGCTGCAATCATTCGGGTAGTAGACATCTTCAATGGCACTGATCACCCAATACGGTTCAGTTAAGGCTAAAACTGTGTTACAAAGTCAATTTTGTTAACGAACCGCCAAGACGCCAAGGACGCAGAGAGAAGGAAGAAATGCTTAACTGAACTGTATTGACTGATCACCAATCAAGAGAAAAGCGATGGCATACCTGCCCATAGGCGATCGCATTTGTAGACTTATAACCAAAACGTAATTCATAATTAGTGATTTTTTCCTATTCCCCATTATGCCCAATGCCTAAAGATTAATAAATGGATTAATAATTGTTGACATTGGTTGCAATTTTGTCTGATAAACCTTAACTAATCGTTCAATACCTTTGAAACGATAATCTCCCATTTCCTCAAAGTCTGAAGGCAGTGAAAGCATTTTATGAGTGGCTTCACTAATCACGCATTCACTAGGGGGACAAACTGCTTCCATGCGAGCAGCAAGATTAATCGTCGCGCCTAATGCCGTATAATCTACCCTTTGGGAACTACCGACATCTCCCACAACAGCCTTACCGCTATTAATCGCAATACGTAATTGCAGCGGTTCGTGCCAAAAACCGTTGGCATTAAGATGTTCTAGACGAGTGAGCATTCCCTGTGCAGCAGCAACAGCGCGATCGGCGTGATCTGGTTGCGGTTCTGGAGCGCCAAAAAATGCCATAATACAATCGCCAATATATTTATCTAAAGTGCCGCCCCAAGTAAACACTTCTTTTAGCATTTCTTCAAATAAATTATTTAATAGTTGGGCGATCGCAGTTGGCGTTAACTGTTCAGAAATTGCCGTAAAGCCAACCAAATCTGCAAACAAAATACTGATTTCGCTCTCGGTGGGAGCTAAACGACCACCCGGTAATGCACCTACAGAGATCAACTGCTGCACAACTGCTGGAGAATGATAGCGTTCTAGTCGATGACGAATCATTTCTTCAGTTTTGAGTTTCTCTACCAGTAGCCAACGCTGGACGCTAGAAGCCACAATGTTTGCTAAAGCTGAAAAAAAGCTGAGTTCTTCTTCGCCTTCATTTGCCCAATGGTAAGAAGAAAAATTGGCATCGGCATACAGTACGCCCACAACTTTATTTTCATCCCATAAAGGCACTGCCATCGCGCTGCGAATGCCTTTAACCAAAATACTCTGTTCACTAGCAAACCGTTCATCCTGCTGGGTATCGGCGGTTTGAATGACAACTTTTTCGTCAAATACCTTTTGACAGATACTACGACTAATCCAACTTCCATCAGAGGGGAGATGTTTTTGTTGTGAAATATTTCTAGTAGCAGCATTCACTAATTCTAATTGACCGCAACCATTAACATCAATTAATAATGCCAAGCGATCAATACTATCAAGGTAACGAAAAACCACTTGCTGCACCTGAGAAAAAATCTCTTCTATAGACGCCGCCGCGAACCCGTACGCCCGGTTCCCCAGGAAGATCTGGTTCATGTAGATCTCCAGGATCTGGTCCTTGGAGAGCAGGTGCTCCAGCTTGAAGGTCAGCAGGATTTCATAGATCTTGCGGG
>NZ_JAIVFR010000786.1 GCF_020829685.1 Nostoc sp. CHAB 5715
GCCAACACCTGAAAAAAACATTACATCGACCAGATGTAATTGAAAAGAGCCGCCAAATTCATCAGAGTCAGGAATTTCGCGCCAAGATGAGCCAAAGAATGCAGCAGCCCCAAACGCGACAGATTTTGTCACAACAGGCTAAGATGCAATGGGCTTCGACAGCTTACAAAGCCTATATGACTGGCAAATGGCGCGAGTTTTATGACAATAACGAAACTTATCGTCAGCAAAACCGCGAACATCTCAATCAAGCACAGCAAGACTATTGGAATGATGAAACCAATTGTTTAGCTCAAGCTCAAAGAGTTAGCAATTATTTTGCTAATAATCCAGAGGTGCGTGAGACTTACTCACTTGTAGCCAAGCAACAATGGCAAGATGAGGCTTTGTTGGCATGGCGGCGAGAAAAAACACAGGAACAATGGACGCCTGAATTCCGTACCAAACGCCACGCTGCTTTACAGCAAACCTACTATCGCAAAACTATTGCTGCTCTCAAGCAAATCGAAATTGAACAAGGTGCGCTTGAACTAGATGCTTATCACGCTTACCGTCTACAGACACGAGACAAGTCTCTGTTAAAGTTCGATACGTTCTGTAAGCGCTACTTTGAAGATAATCAAGCTCTTGCTTGTGAAGCAGTTGCTAACTATAATCATCGCGTTGTTTCTATAGAACGCTTAGAACAAAAGGTAGACGTTTACGACATCGAAGTTCCTCATACCCACAACTTTGCTTTGGCGAGTGGTGTATTTGTCCATAACAGCGCCAAACAAGGACGCGATCGCCGCACTCAAGCTATCTTGCCTCTACGTGGTAAAATTCTCAACATTGAAAAAACCGACGACGCTAAAATTTATAAAAATAACGAAGTTCAAGCGTTAATTACAGCACTCGGTTTAGGTGTCAAAGGTGATGAATTCGATTCCACTCAACTGCGTTATCACCGGATAGTCATTATGACGGATGCTGACGTAGATGGGGCGCATATTCGGACTTTGTTGTTAACATTCTTCTATCGATATCAGCGATCGCTCATCGAACAGGGCTTTATTTATATTGCTTGTCCCCCACTGTATAAAGTAGAACGGGGACGTAATCATGAGTACTGCTATAGCGATCGCGAAAAAAATCAAGCGATCGCCAAATTTCCTGCTAACGCCAACTATACCATCCAACGCTTCAAAGGTTTGGGTGAAATGATGCCACAACAACTCTGGGACACCACAATGAACCCAGAAACCCGCAAAATGAAGCAAGTCGAAATTGAGGACGCTGCCGAAGCTGATCGCATCTTTACAATTTTAATGGGCGATCGCGTCGCACCCAGACGAGAATTCATCGAAACCTATGGTTCTAAACTCAACTTCACCGATTTAGATATCTAATATCAATTCCCTGACACGACTCCAATAATTTGTGACATTGGTAATGAGTGATACGTTTTCACCCATTACCTTTTTTATATCCAAAATCGCTATAAAACTACCTCTTTTGGATGATGACAAACTACTTCAGTAGACTTTGGCTATGAGCCGCAGAAATTCATTTCTGGGCGGGCGTGGAAGCCAACAGATAAGCGATTTCTAGGCTTTTGTTGACACCAATGCTTTTAAACCTACCCCTAGCGAAAACTAGACACGAACAATCGATTAAAAAAATTAAGTTGCTTTACCACGCAAGCCGCAGGTAAGTGCGACATAACTACAAAAATTCTCAATTTTTCAGTTAGTAAATAACCATATAATTTGCTTATTGTCAATATTTTACAAAAATTCAATCTTCTAGTGTTAGCTAAACTACCAACTTTATGGAAGTTTAGTTAAGATAATACTCTTTGCACTGACTGGCTGATTTATCGTAAATTAAAGGGTTTAAGACCCGCAACGTCAACACGTAGTTCAGTTTCAGTCGGGGTTTAAATCTCCGTACTTCGGCTACGCTCAGTAACCGTCTGAAACTCTCTAAAATGTTTGAATACAACGACTTGCTCAGTACAAGTTTTGAATACTTCGGCTACGCCCTTACTTCGACGCAGCGAGCGTACAAGCTCAGTACAAGTTTTGAATACTTCGGCTACGCTCAGTACAAGTTTTGAATTTTTAATTTGTCCACCAGCTAGAAACACATTTGTTATGCTTTAAGAAAATAACTTAATCTCATCTATCAAACAGCAATTAATAAGTATTTTGAGGATTTCTCATAATAAGATGACAGAAATTTACTGAAATAAAAGTATTTAATTTTACAAAGTGTTTACGTGCGTCAAGTTTGTAACCAAATCATCAGGCAATCTTCTGGGTTCTCCTTCTTCGAGGTAATGTCTACTGGAAGGGGACACCATCTGGCAGCAAACTTGTTAATATCTTCATGTACTGCCGTAGCGATCGCTATTGTATCGGATGTATCTAATGAACTTTTGCCTTAAATAAGACTAGATTGGCGAGTTCGCAAGACAAATTCTTTTTGTATTGATTAAAATATCCTTGTATACAATAAGAAAAGTTTGTCAAGTTTCATAGGGCTGAAATTGCCACAGTGCGCTAACGTGTGAATAAGACCAAATTAGTTAAACCTAAATTGATCTGCTATCAGGTCGATTCTGCCACAGCCTCAACTCCTCAGTTAAGGTAATTAGTACGCAGAAGGTTAACTGCTCTAAGGCAAGCACCATCACCCTTGTTGTATTTACCCAAGGTCAAGACCCGCTTTAGTCTAAGGAATGCGTAATTTGTGAAGGAAATGTAAAATGGTAAATTAAGACGAATCGTCTGAGTTAACATAAAATTCACTCTTCCTAAGTAATTAATGTTGTGTAAAATACATGAAATTCGGCAAAAGCAAACGTACTTATTTTGTAATGTAATAAAAGGGTCACTGCAATTCCGAAAAGTGGAGAAAAATTTAAGGGTATAACTCCCGTTTTTAATGTCTTTTTGGTAATAGTGGCTAATAATGCTTTAGAAGTTCATGATTAATACACAAAAAGAGTGCAATTTCTGTGAAACAGGCTACAATCGGAAGAGTCTTTCTAGGAAAATCTGCCAAAAGTCTGAATTCATTAGTATAGAGTGGCAAATTTTTTGATAAAGGCGAGTCTTTTTTTTGACTAGTTAGTTGAAAGCAGTGTGTGATAGCAACACACATAACATTTACTAAGATGAGCAAGTCACTTTTAGTAATCGCTTAAACTAAAGTAAAAAACCTCCGACCGGAGGTGTAAAACGTCCGAAAATATCTCTGGCAAATCTGCCAAAAAGTTTATTTTCGGTTGATGAATAGCTCGTTTAAAAGAGCAGTAAACACATCTTGAGTAATTGATTCTGCAAGGAGCATGAGGAACGCGGCATGAACCAGGCTAACAACGTACTCGAAAGCATATATCAGCCTGACCTAGAAATAATGAATCAGCCTGAGCTCGAGTTAGAAGAACTCTTAATAGACGATGAAGAGGACTTGCTGATCATCGATGAAGGTGACGAGGAATTTTTAGAGCCTCAGTCTGATGAGGACGACGCAAAGTCTGGAAAAGCCGCTAAATCGCGTCGTCGGACACAAAGCAAGAAAAAGCACTACACTGAAGATTCAATTACTCAAGATGTGTTT
>NZ_JAIVFR010000787.1 GCF_020829685.1 Nostoc sp. CHAB 5715
TGAAGTTGTGATGACTTTCATGTTTCTGCTGATTATTTTGGGTGTAACTGACAGCCGTGCTCCTAAAGGATTTGCACCACTGGCAATTGGTTTTGGACTCACTTTGATTCACCTGATTAGCATTCCTGTAACCAATACCTCGGTTAATCCCGCCCGTAGTACTGGAGTTGCTCTATTTGCAGGTGTAGAACTCTTTTCGCAAGTCTGGCTGTTCTGGATAGCTCCGATTTTGGGGGCTATTTTAGCAGGATGGTTGTATGTAGCCGTCTTTAGTGACTCAACTGTGGGCGAACGGCAAAACGTCGAAGAGCTAGTCTAAAAGTCAGTTGGCGCGATATTTCTGGTTTGACAGCAGATGATCAAAACCGGCAATAGTTGGCTCTGCTTGTTCCTATAATCAATCTTCAAGTGAAGCTGCGTAAGCATAGCTTGCTGTAAGCATCGCTTGAGATTTCATTTTTAGACTTCTTAACAATCCCTTGAATGAACAAATAACGCTTGGCTAATTTGTTCAGTCAAGGGATTGACAGAATGTTTAATTGCTCGTCCAGAAATTGCTTCTCAATGGCAGGATATTCTTGTGGCTTTCCCACTGACGAAGACACTAATTAGTTTTGTGTGTCGCATGAACCGGAAGAATGACCGTAGTCTGGCGCGATCGCTAGTCAATTACTCTTGCTCACAACCAACGTTAATAACCAACATAAAATCAGCATTTATCGAGTTTCAAGCTAACTCTGTAAGCATGAATAGCTCTATAGTCATTGTCAAACTGTTGTGACAACAACTTCATTAATGTATTTCTTACTGCCACAACAACAGGATTCTCTGATTGAGCAACTTTTCCTATTAGTACAGCTATTTTCAGGTAAATAGACCACGCGGTAGGGGCACAGCAATGCTGTGCCCTTACGACAGATGTGGTTCAAATACATGAAAACTGCTGTAAAGTGCGATCGCACCTTTGACTTCAGTCCATCGGCTCCAATCAACGCATCGCCGACCTCTGCTAAACCGCCAGTAAAATAAGCACGAACTTTGTCTCCAACTAACTCGAAACGCTCAAACGCCCGACCCAAAACAAAATGCTCACTCGACAGTTTCCGCCAGAGCAGCGCCTGCAAATCAGCACGATGGATGGCTACGGCTGGCACTTCAAAATGATTGATGTAGAGGTTCATTAATTCTTTGCCCATCTGGGAGAAGAACTGATAATTGGTAATTGGATCACTCTCGCGTAACACATCGTCCAACACGCCTAACTCCTTTAGGACATGGGTAGCGTTCGCCCAAAGCGCCACTCCTGCCCCAACTTCGCGTAATGTTGCCGTGCGCTCGTAAACAATAGGTTCAAATCCAGCCCGATAAAGAGCAAGCGCGGTTGCAGTGCCACCGATGCCACCGCCAACCAAAATAATTTTCTTTGTTGTTAGTATCTTCATATAGCTATTAGCTAATTAGTTTGCAATTAAATATTTGTCACCACAGATAAACAGCAATGATCTTTCATATCTGCGGTTTTGGAATTAAATCCCAAATTTAAAATATAAAATTTTATAATGTCAGACACTAATTTTACTGCTGCTTTGCCTCCAGAATCACTCCACCCAGAATTATCTGGGCTTCTGCCCGTGTCATCCCTACGGGCAGAAGCCATAGCACGCATCCGCAACAGTCTACGTCCTGGACAACAGCAAATGGCTGACTGGCAATCTGGCCCTTTGGCTATTTCTGCTGTTCCTGGCGCAGGCAAATCTACTGGTATGGCGGCGGCGGCAGCGATCGCGATCGCACGTCAATATGAACGTTCATCCTCCCGCCGTCAATTGGTAGTTGTTACCTTTACTCGCTCCGCTGCTGCCAATATTAAAGCCAAGATTCGCAAATTCTTACGAGATGATTTATCTTTACCTCAGACGGGATTCTTTGTCTATACCCTACATGGTCTAGCGTTGAACATTGCCAGTCGCCATCCTGATTTATCGGGTTTGCAATTAGAAAATGTCACATTAATTACACCAACCCAAAGTCACCGCTTTATCCGAACAGCCGTAGAACAATGGATTGCGAATAATCCAGGAATATATTTGCGGTTATTAGAAGGTCATCAATTTGATGGAGAAGAGACAGAAAGGTTACGTCGCCAATCGGTGCTGCGAACAGAAGTATTACCAGAATTAGCTAATACGGTAATTCATGAAGCAAAAAGTTCTGGGATATCGCAAGAATTGTTACGGGAGTGGAGTAAACAAACCACAGACGAATATACAATTTTGAGCGTAGCGGCGGGATTGTATGAGCAATATCAAAACTTAATGCGATCGCGTGACTTCATCGACTATGACGATATGATTTTAGCCGCACTGCGCGTTTTAGAAAACGACAGCGCCCGTCGCATCGAGCAAAACCAAGTATTCGCTGTCTTTGAAGACGAAGCCCAAGATTCTAGCCCCCTACAGACGCAGCTGTTAGAAATTTTGGCGAGTGATGGGGAATATGGGGGAGTGAGGGGAGATGAGGGAGATGAGGGAGATGAGGGAGATGAGGGAGATGAGGGAGATGAGGGAGATGAGGGAGATGAGGGAGATGAGGGAGATAATTCTTCACTCCTAACTCCTAACTCCTCACTCAGTACAGACGCGATTAATCGCGTCTCTACCCACTCCCCACTCAATCTAGTACGAGTTGGCGACCCCAACCAAGCAATTAACTCTACTTTTACCCCAGCCGATCCGATTTATTTTCGACAATTTTGCGAAGAGTGCGATCGCATCAAACGATTGGCAACGATGGATCAAGCTGGTCGCAGTACTAGAATTATCATTGAAGCTGCTAACTTTGCCCTCAAATGGATCAATAAACAGTCGTCAGCAACAACGAATAACGGACAAAAGACTCCTAACAACCGACAATTACCATTTCGCTTACAGACAATTCGCCCTGTTGAAGTTGGCGATCCGCAAAATAACGCCAACCCAGCACCAGTAGGACGAGGATTGGAACTTTATACTCCGCGTGACATTTATCACACCGTTGAATTGTTATTTCAAAGAGTGATCGAGTTATTTAGCGAAGACCCAACACAACATAGTGCAGCGATTTTAGTGCGAGAAAATCGCCAAGGACGATGGTTAGCAGAAGCTCTAACACCTGTGTGCAAAGAGCATAATATTACACTTTACGATGTGGGAGAACGCGATCGGCGTTCCCATGTTCCCCAAGAGATTTTAGCATTACTGCAATTTTGCGATCGCCCCCACTCCCCCGATTACCTCAAAGCCGCACTAGAAGCATTAGTACAGCGCCAGTTAATTCCTACTCAAGACCTCAACGCCCTTGCTAGTCTGCCAGAAGAATTTTTATATCCTGGCCCTCTAGCAGCACCCCAGCCAGAAACAGTCCAAAAAGCTGCTCGTTTGTGTCGCAATTTACTTCGCGCCCGCTTAGAATTGCCCCTGTACCAGCTAATTTCCTTTCTCGCCTTGACCTTAAATTACGACCAGGCAGAATTGGCAACTGCTGACAAACTTGCAGAACGGGTAAACCAGCAGATAGCAGGCAATAGTTCGATGGGGGGAATGCTGTCAGCTTTAAGTGAAATCGT
>NZ_JAIVFR010000788.1 GCF_020829685.1 Nostoc sp. CHAB 5715
AGAATGAAATCAGAAGAGGGGTTCCAGTCAGTAATGGTAGCGTAACCAAGACCTAGGTATTCAACACCGAAGGAACTGCCAATAACGAAAGTATCAGAACCAGCACCACCAACCAGAGTGTCGAATTCTACTAAGCCACCGTTTCCAGAGCCGGACAAGATATCGTTACCATCTCCGCCATAAAGGATGTCATCCTGATTGCCGCCGAACAATATATCGTTGCCAGCAAAGCCAAATAATGTATCGTAGCCGTCGTAATCAAACAAACCAGAACCAACGGGGTAGCCAGCGATCACGTCGTCACCGTCGGTGCCAAAGAGTGTATCGCTGAAAAAGCTGCCATTAATAATAGCCATTTGAGTTTCTCCTTGATTTAAATCGAGTTAAGGCAAAGGTATTTGGATAAATCTTCCATCACCTCATTGGTACGCTCTCAGTAATATTACTGTTGGCGATGAGTTATACATTAAATTAGAAGTTAAGGTTACACATCCACCTTTTCTGCTTGTTTGCGTGCAGTTTTGCTACCTGGAGAATGCACGAATGCGATCGCTCCATTGCAGAAAACTGCATAATTAACGAATATTCGCTTGTCTATCGTCCAAAGGTGCTGTTTTATATCATGTCCGCTTAATCACTTACAATATGTCATTGCGAGTGGAACGGAGTGGAACGAAGCAATTCCCTTTGACTCTGCGATTACTTCACTCCGCTATCGCTGCGTACCCTTCTCCTGACGGAGACGCTGCGCGAACGGGAACGCTAAGAGCGAACGTAATGACAAGTATTTAGCCGGACATGATATTACAGGGAAAGCGGAAGTTGCTACAGGGAAGGCGGAAGTTGCTACAGGGAAAGCAGAAGTTGCTACAGGGAAAGCGGAAGTTGCTACAGGGAAAGCGGAAGTTGCTACAGGGAAAGCGGAAGTTGCTACAGGGAAAGCAGAAGTTGCTACAGGGAAAGCAGAAGTTGCTACAGGGAAGGCGGAAGTTGCTACAGGGAAGGCGGAAGTTGCTACAGGGAAGGCGGAAGTTGCTACAGGGAAAGCGGAAGTTGCTACAGGGAAAGCGGAAGTTGCTACGCGAACACTACGAACCTTTTATTATTTACCGAAGAAGAATTCAGGAGCCAGAATCCAGCATGGATTCTGTGCGACTGGATGGAGAATCGAGGTTTAGAGCAAGCGATTTTACAGCAGTTTTCATGTATTTGAACCACATCTGTCGTAAGGGCACAGCATTGCTCATTGGTGTCAACTTAACGTAAAAGCCATGTCCCGCAAGGAACTGAAGTTCCTTGCTATATTTAGTCATCTTTTGATGACTAAATATAGCAAAAAATCTTTAGTCTACTTCAGTAGACTTTAGCTTTTAGCCTTGAACTTTAGTTCGAGGCGGGCGTGGAAGCCAACAGATAAGCGATTTTTAGCTTAAGTTGACACGTATGAGCTGGCTCGTGCCCCTACCGCGTGGTCTATTTACCTGAAAATAGCTGTAATCCTGGAGAAGAAAAAATTCTTTCCGTGACTGGTTACCCCTGACTTCAGGCATGGGGTATTCTGAATTCTGAATTCTGTCTTCTGACTCCTTCTCATGCCACTCTACTTATGTTTAATATTAAAACGGCTGATAGCGCACTGAAAAATTAAAGCCATTATCTTGCAGTGAATTACCGCGATCGCTTGTTCCGATTAATGGTATACCATAGTCTGCACGCAATACCAAACCGCTAAAAGGTTGCCAGTTCAAGCCTAACCCTAAACTAGCAATAGTTTGCTGGTCGGCATTAATACTGCGATTGTTCCAAGCTGTACCGATGTCAAAAAATGGTATTAGCTGTAAGGTTTCCACATTCGATGCTAGGGGAATACGAACTTCCACACCTCCAACTACCCCATTGTCAGCAACAAGTTGATTTTGACTATAACCGCGCACTGTATCAACTCCCCCAATGCTAATTTTTTCTAACGAAAGTAAAGAATCAGGAGTAAGTTGAGTGTTAACTTTGGCTAGCATCAAGATGCGCGGAGATAGCTGTTGTACCCATTGAAATTGTCCAATCCAGCTAAAAAAACGCCCGTCAGTACCACTATTGTTGACGGTTGCATCTATTGCACCAATCCCAATACTAAATTGCGATCGCGCTGCTAGAACACTGTTAGCATTACGTTGTAACCAATCTTGAGAAAAGCGAATTACTGTAACTTTTGATTCTCCATTTTCGGGGCCTTGGGTAAAGGAGAAGGGCATATCATTGAGTATGAAGGTTTGACTGCGCCGTAAATCGAATGCTAACGAGAGAGCAAATTCGTTATTTGGTGTGTAAATTAGCGGTTGACGGACGTTAAAAGAAAGGGTTTCGGCTTCGCTGCGGATATTCAATTCACGAAATTCGCTTTCAATAATACGGCTAGCACTGTTGCTGTAACGGACACCAATGGTTCCATCTAAGGCATTAAAGGGAATAGAATAATTAATATTGTAAATGTCTAAACCTTCACTACTAGCATATTCAGCATTAAATTTATCCCCAAACCCTAAAAAATTATCGTGAGCAATAAAAATACTCCCTTGTTCTGAACCAACGCTAGGTGATTGGTTATTTGCAAAGATTACCCCAGCGTGAAATGCTGGCGACTCGGTAATTATCACCTGTAAAATATTATTACCTGGGGTGCTACCTGCGGTTAACTCAGCATTAACTCGTTCAATCACCGGGTCAAGTTGTAATAATTGCAGCGCTTGTTCGAGGCTTTTCTGGTTTAAAGGCTTACTCGCAAAGCGTTTAATCCGGGAACGCACGTATAAAGTTTGTAATCTTTGTAGCCCTAATATTGAAATTCCTTCGAGTTCGCCTTCCACAATTTGGATTTGCACAACACCGCTAGCGATATTTTGATTGTTGGGAATAAATGCACCACTGGTGATATAGCCCTTTGTAACATAGAGTTCGGTGATTTGCGATCGCAGTTGCAATAATTGCTCAAATGTGATTTTTTTATTTTCTAAGGGCTGTTTTAATTTGATGATTTCATCTTCTAAAACAGAATAGCCTGTGACTTGAATTTCTTTGACAAAGAAACTTTCACCACTAGGAAAAGTTGTTTCGGGTAGATTTTCCTCTGGGGGTGATGGGAGTATAGGAGGAGTTGGCGTCGGTGGTGTGGGAGGAAGGGTTGGTGATGATGGTTGGGGTATAGTTTCTTCGACTTTCCTTGGTGTATCGGGGGGAATTGTTACTCCGGGTGGGGGTATCGATTGTGCAAATACTGCGAGTGGAGTAATGCTAATGCAGGTAAATAATATGAAAAAAAGCTTTTGAAACCGAAAGTAGGAACCCATTGTTTATATATGATATGTAAAATTTGTAGCGCTTCTCAATTGCATGAAATACAGACCTAACAAGAACAGCCCCAACGCTACAAGGGTTGGGGAGTAAGCCTCAAAGCCTCTCTCCTTTTAAAACACAGGTCATATCATGTCCGATAAATTACTTGTGATAAGTCAAAAGCGAGTGGAACGAAGTGAAACGAAGCAATCACAACGTCTGGAGCGATTGCTTCACTCCGTTCGCAATTGACTTGTGTTTAACCGGACG
>NZ_JAIVFR010000789.1 GCF_020829685.1 Nostoc sp. CHAB 5715
CCTAGGAAGCACTACGATGTCGTGATTTAATTCCTGCAAGGCAAAGTTTTTTTACCCCACGTTCATGAGCCGCGAACATTTTTATTCGTTGTTCAAGTGAGAGTTTTCGCAACTGGGAAAACAGATAAGTATCCGCATCGATGCTGGTATCGGCGGCTTGCGATCGATAATTTAGTTTTGAGTCATTAGTCATTAGTCATTTGTCATTTGTCATTGGGCATTGGGCATTTGTCATTTGTCATTAGTCATTTGTCATTAGTCATTAGTCATTAGTCATTTGTCATTTGTCATTAGTCATTTGTCATTTGTCATTAGTCATTTGTCATTAGTCATTTGTCATTAGTCATTTGTCATTTGTCATTAGTCATTTGTCATTTGTTATTCTCCCCCTGCCCCCTGCCCCCTGCCTCCTGCCTCCTTTCAACATAACTATACGTAACTATCCATTGCTTCTCTACCAAAGCCGATTAAAATGAATACGCAACTTGGGCTTCCATAGGAGTTATCCAGCCGTGCAGCCGGACTTAATAGGCTTGGAAATTAGTAAGGGGGAACTGAGACGTTTGACTGGGTTCGATCCAGAAGACGTTTTTCGACCCTCGGTTTTGCAAGATAGCAAGAAGCGATTAGGGTTTTTTATCAATGAAATGCTGGTGACGCTGGCGCTAACGCCAATAATTGTTGGTTTTGTTTACGCGTTTATTATTCTGCCAACAATTGGTTCTTCAATTCGACTAGGAATTCTTTTACTCATTTTAGTGCCAATGCCGATATTAGTGGGGCGATGGCTGTGGCGGCAGTTGACGTGTCCTGAAGGACTGACAATACTTTTAGATGAAGTTGATAAATATCATGACCTGGTTGCTGCTATAGATATTAATGACCAATTGGCAGCATCAGGAAACGTAGAAAGCAGTTTTCATGACCGAGATCAAGTAACCGCCGCCCTGCAACTAATTAGAGAAGATTTAGTCCGCGCTTTGAAAACGGAACGAATTTTGCGGGATAATAAAAAATTGCTTGCTAATAATCAAGAGTTATTTGTGAATAATTTAGCCAGTCTGCAAGCTTTACAAGTTAGTAGTCAAGCAGGCGAATATGCTCAACTGCTAAATCAATCATTGCAAATTGCGATCGATGTGCAAGCAGAAATCAGAAAATTGCACAAAGGCTGAGTGGATGTTTGTAAAGCACTTTCTTAAAAAACAATCGCCCCGTTGACCTAAATGAGCAACAAACCAAAAATAATTGTCCTGGATGATGACCCTACGGGTTCTCAAACAGTCCACAGCTGCTTGCTGCTAATGCACTGGGATGTGGACAGGCTACGCACCGGGTTGCAGGATGATTCGCCGATTTTCTTTGTGCTGACTAATACTAGATCGCTAACGCCAGAGTCAGCTGCATCTGTCACTAAAGAAGTTTGCCATAACCTGAAAATCGCTTTGAATGCTGAAGGAATTGACGATTTTCTGATTGTCAGCCGTTCTGATTCTACTTTGCGAGGACATTATCCCATTGAAACTGATGCGATCGCCCAAGAACTCGGCCCCTTTGATGCTCATTTTCTCGTACCAGCATTTTTTGAGGGTGGACGCATCACCCGCGATAGTGTGCATTACTTGATTATTGGCGGTGTACCTACCCCAGTCCATGAAACTGAATTTGCCCGTGATTCAGTCTTCAGCTACCATCACAGTTACTTACCCAAGTATGTCGAAGAAAAGACTCAAGGACAAATTAGTGCCGAAGCTGTAGAAAGGTTTCTCCTCGCTGATATTCGCGCTGGTAGTTTGAAACGCTTGTTACAACTGAGTGGTAATCAGTGTGCTGTTGTAGATGGTGAAACTCAAGACGATCTCAACCGCTTTGCAGTAGACATATTAGCAGCAGCAAGTCAAGGGAAACGCTTTTTGTTTCGCAGTGCAGCAAGTATTTTAACAGCTTTAGCCGCTTTACCACCCCAACCAATTGCCGCCGAAAAGATGGCGCAGTACGTGCGACAAGGCAAACCAGGTGCGGTGATTGTTGGTTCCCATGTGAAAAAGACTACCCAGCAATTAGAGGCACTGTTACGGCTAGAAGGAACGGCGGGAATCGAAGTCAATGTAGCGCGATTACTTGATGATGTAAATCAATCTGCGGCACTGCTAACTGAAATTCAAGAAAGTACACGGGCGGCACATGAGGCTGGTAAAACACCAGTGGTTTATACTAGCCGTCAGGAACTGAATTTTAAAGATGTCAAGACACGATTGGAGTTTGGGGAAAAAGTTTCAGGTTTATTGATGGATATTGTACACGGTTTACCATCTGATATAGGATTCTTAATCAGCAAGGGTGGCATTACTTCTAATGATGTCTTGAGTACTGGACTAGCTTTAACTTCAGCCCGTTTACTCGGTCAAATTTTAGCTGGTTGTTCAATGGTGTTAACGCCATCCGATCATCCCCAGTTTCCTGATTTACCTGTAGTGCTGTTTCCCGGTAATGTCGGCGATGCTGATGCCTTGGGGACAGTTTATCAGAGGTTGACCATGCCAATTTGAGATTTGAGACTTTCCTGCCGAACGCTACGTGTAGCTTGCTTCCCCGAAGGGGTACGGCTATGCTCAGGAACCATCGAACGATTTGAGATTAAATAATCTTTTGGTTCATGCCAGACTAATGTCTTGCTACGCACTTTCAACCCTTGTAGGTAATACAAATCCAAAATCTGTCTATCCTTTGTCTTTTGGCTAGTACTTCATGACTTCTGATTCTGCGGTTCCTAATCTAAAGTCAAATTCTGCACTTCCTAATGCAGACCCAAGCTCTATCTTTTCTGAGGTAGAGGTAAATTTTAATGTTTCTGATGTAGAGTCAGATTCTATCCTCCCGGATGAGGAGTTAAATTCTGTCCTCCTTTATTTAAAATCAAATACTGCCCTTGAGGATGTAGAGTCAAATCCTACTAACCCAGATGTAGATTCAAATACTGATCCGGTATTAGATTTTATCCTTACTGATTTAAATCCCAATGAGTCAGCAATATCAGGGCATCGCGTAAATGACAATAGTCAAGTCCAGTTAAAAAGTAAGGAGGGACGGCTTTTATTAATTCTGCCCCCGGAATCTCAAGTATCTGCCTCAGAACTCACTTGGTCTGATATTTGGCAACAAATAAGACAGCGTTTGAATGCAGGCGATCGCTTTCGGATATCTAATACACCTGTGCATCTAATGGCACAAGACCGCCTAGTAGATGCCAGACAACTCCAAGAACTCGTCGAGGCTTTGAGTGAAGTCCAACTGCGGCTAATATCAGTCTCGACTAGTCGTCGGCAAACTGCGATCGCTGCCGTCACATCTGGGTATTCTGTAGAACAATTACAGCCAGTAACTTCCCTGAATTCTGAGCCAAAAGCTACAGCTATCCCCCAGGCAGATGCCCTCTATTTAGAAATGACAGTCCGCTCTGGAGTAGAAATTCGTCATCCTGGTACAGTAATTCTCTTGGGAGATTTAAATCCAGGTGGTATTGTAATTGCAGATGGAGATATTATCATCTGGGGTCGCTTACGTGGAATCGCTCATGCTGGTGCT
>NZ_JAIVFR010000078.1 GCF_020829685.1 Nostoc sp. CHAB 5715
ATAGAGCTTACGCAATGCCGCATATTCTTTTTAGTTTGTAGTGTTTGCGTAGCGTCTCGGAGGGAGGACTAAGGTGATTTCTTATTAAAAAATACCTATGATGACGAGTTTCGACTACTTCGACTTCGCTCAGTACAAGTTCGCTCAACTCTCGGTTACTCAGTTGGTTGAGCGAAGCGATGCACTGAGCTTGCCGAAGTGTCGAAACCAACAGCTATGGTAAATTTTTTCCTAGAAATCACCTAAAGTCTTCTCTTGCAGATGCTACTTGAACAAAATCAGGACTAAAGTCCTTACTACAAACAAAAAGCGTAAGCCCGATCAAAAGAGTAGTGAGTTTCGAGTGCTGTAGACGCTCCTGCGGGAGCCAGTGTGTTGTGGTTCTTTCCGTTGTAGCAATTGTCTTTGCTGAGTTATATGATATCCGTCAAATTGGCCATAATAAAAACACCCCCAACCCCTCCCCTTACCAAGGGGAGGGGAGCAAAAGCGCAGCTTTGGCGGGGTGGGGTTGAGCGATGATGTTGAGCGGAAATATTGTGGGTAATTAACCGGACTTGATATAACACTTCAGATGCATCGTTGTACTCAGCACTCATAACTCATTTCTCAGCACTACTTCTGTCATTTATTCAAGGAAAAAGATATGACTGAATACAGCAGATTAAAAACTTCCCGTTCCGCCGCAATCAAAGCAAACCTCGATTATCCGATAATTGACACTGATGTTCATACCAATGATTTCACTCCGGCGCTTGAGGATTACATTGCTAAATACGGTGGCTCGAAACTCGTAGATGAATTACGCAAGGCGGAAGATTCTCGTCTCAATTCCAAGAGCAATGGTAAAGACTGGTATCAACAAACTCCAGAAGAACGCCAGTACAACCGCACAATTCGATCGCCTTGGTGGGCTAGAGTCACCCGCAATACTTTGGATCTCGCTACTTACACTCTTCCTGAACTGTTCTATGAGCGTCAAGCGGAGCAGGGGTCAGATTATTCGGTACTGTTTCCCAACAATGTTTTGGCACCGGCTGGAGCAAGCATTGAGAACCGTCAAGCACTGCAACGTGCGGTCAATCACTATCATGCTGATTTGTATCGGAAATATAGCGATCGCCTGACACCTGTAGCTGGTATCCCGATGGGTAATCCTCAAGAAGCCGTTGAGGAGTTAGAGTTTGCCGTAAAAACACTAGGGTTAAAGGTGGCAAATATTCCTGGTGGTGTGAAACGGCCAATTAAGGCGATCGCTGATAAATATCCAGCAGATCAATACCCTGAAATCGCCAAGTATGCCTCTTACATCGACTTCTACGGATTGGATAGTGAATACGACTACGATCCATTCTGGGCAAAGGCGGTTGAATTAGGTGTACCCATTACTACCCATTACGGTAGTCAAGGTTGGACTGGACGCTCCTCCATCAGTAACTACATGAACAACCATATCGGTCACTTTGCTGATGGCTCACAAGCATTTGCCAAAGCACTTTTCTTTGGTGGTGTTACCAAACGTTTCCCACAGTTACGCATAGCTATGCTTGAAGGTGGTGCAGATTGGGGTGCTCACGTCTACATTCATTTAGTGGATCGTTTCTCTAAGCGCAATCTCAAAGGATTGCAAAACTACAACCCAGAACTGACAAATGCTGATGAGTTGTTCGTGTTGTTTGAGCGTTTCGGTAGCGAATTCTTAGAAGCACATCCTCTGAGTAAAGAAGAATTGACTAAGAGCGTCTTGGGATCTTCATTTAGCCGTCATAGCCGTGCGCCAATTGGTAGCGAACTGGAAGACTTTGCAGCAGCCGGGATTGAAACAATTGAAGACATCCGCGATCGCTGGGTGAACAGTTTCTTCTTTGGTTCTGAGTCTGACGATCGCACCATTGCAGCAGCATTCAACGACAAAGCCAATCCCTTGGGTGTGAAAATCAACGCCATTTATTCCTCAGATGTTGGTCACTGGGATGTGCCAGATTTGACCGACCCCCTAGCGGAAAGCTGGGATTTGGTACAAGAAGGTGTGATTTCTGAAGCGGACTTTAAGGCTTATGTATTCCATAATCCTTACAAGTTTTATACTCAAGCGAACCCCGACTTCTTCAAGGGTACGGCGGTTGAATCTAAGGTAGCTAACAGCGAATCTCCACAAGCAGATAAGAGTTTGGTAACGGCATAAGAGATTAGGAGGAGATCGGGGAATAACTTCCTTGCTCCTCTACATCTCCTTCTTCAGTAGTTAGGGCATTGCGGGTAAATAGCGTACCGTCGGGTTTCGACTTCGCTCAACCCTCGTTCACCGTGAGTTGAGCGAAGTCGAAACTCAATTATCGGGTACTTTATTTATCTGCACATCCCTTATCAAACTAGTTTCACTGAATTTTATTAACATTTTTATACTACAATAAATTTATCGATTTAGAGTATAATAATGAGATACGGATGCTTCTTTGGTATATTGCTGGGAATAAATAAAAATCTTTGGCGTTGCTGATTGAGAATATGAATTTGTCTCACGCATAGACGCGAAGCGGCTTCCGGCAGGGTAGGCGCAAAGGAACAAAGAAAAAGCAAGGTAATTTTGGAGTTTCATACTCTGATTCAGCAACGCCGAATCTTCCAAAGGAAGCTGACGAGTACAAACATTCACCGATAGATCAAGGTTTGGAGAATAAATATGAGCTATAAGCACATTGAAGTTAAACCGACTTCTGGTTTCACTGGTGCCGAAATCAGCGGGGTGGATCTTTCGCGTCCTCTGCACGATGAAGCAGTTGCCGAAATTCGTCAAGCATTATTGAAGTGGAAGGTCATTTTCTTTCGCAATCAGAACATCAATCATGCTGCACAGATTGCCTTCACGGCTCGTTTTGGTGAAGTGACCTACGCGCATCCCCACGAAGACGAGCCGATAGAAGGCTTTTCCCAAATTTTACCAATTGATCGCAGCCGCTTCGAGCGCCGCAACGGTCTACGCCGTACTAGCTATGAAAGTCGTTGGCATACTGATGTAACTGCTGTTGTTAACCCACCTGCGGGTTCAATTCTGCGAGCAGTTAACGTCCCTAGCTTTGGTGGTGACACACAATGGACTAATCTAGTTGCAGCTTATGAAGGTTTATCAGAACCTCTGCGGAAGTTAGCAGACACATTAAAGGCAGAACACAGGTTCAATGCACGTTTACGGGTACCTAGCGGTAGCAAATATGCCCAGCGCGTTGCCGCCAATCCCCAGGTTTCGATTCACCCAGTGGTACGCGTTCATCCTGAGACAGGTGAACGTGCATTGTTCGTGAACCCTGGCTTTACCTCGCACATTCTTGATGTGTCACCACAAGAGAGCGAACTGCTGCTGGAGTTGTTTTTCAACCAAATCACTAAACCCGCTTATATCACTCGCTTCCGTTGGAATAATGGTGATATCGCGTTCTGGGATAACCGCGCCACCTCGCATTTAGCCCCACAAGATTTGGATCATATAGAAGTTGAGCGCGTACTCTATCGCACCACCATTACAGGTGATATTCCAGTTGGGCCTGATGGCTTCCGTTCGCAAATAGTTGAAGGCGAGCCGTTAACGGCTGAATTACCAACTGTCCTCAAGCAAAAAGCCGAGAAGGTGTTAGCAGAACCAGCGCTCAATTAAGTTATGAAGTGCTAGTTGGGTCAAAAGCTAACAATATATATAAGACAAGTTAAGGCGATCGCACAAAGCAATCACGTTTAAAATACGGTAAATTTATAAATTTACCGTATTATGCATACCAGATGCAGACACCCAAAAATCATAAGTCATGCTCCGTGCTTTTAATTCTGGAAATTTTAGCTTGTTCTACACAGGTCAGGCCATTTCTCTAATTGGTACTTCAAGGACGCAGAGAGAAGGAAGAAATGCTTAACTGAACTGTATTGGTCTATAGCTCTAACGTGGTTAGCTTGAGTGGTACGATTAACGTCTGGTACATTACTTTTTTGGGTGTACTGTTAGGGATGATCAACGCCTTTGATATTCCAACTCGGCAAGCTTTTTTACCCCAAACAGTAGGTAAAGAAAATCTTGGTAATGCGTTTGCCTTGTACTCTTCTCTTGTAAGTGTGACGAGTATGGTGGGGCCAGCGATCGCAGGTTTGTTAATTGCAGCGTGGGGATCGGGGCTATGTTTTTTATTGGATAGTATCAGTTATGTTGCTGTAATTATTGCTCTTTTAGCAATCAGTAGTTCGATTGAATTTAAATGCAGATAGTTCTTAAAATATACGGATTATAGTTTAGAGCTTTAAAATTTAATTGTCTTAAACACTACACCCTACCCCCAACACCCTGCCCTAACGAGGTTTCACCTTTTCTTGTGCCATTCGACTTTAGTCCTTGTTTTAAGCACTGAAGTGCTTACTACGTACCAGGCAAAAATAAAATAGACAATGGCTAAACGAGGATTTACCAATGATATTGGAAACCGATCGCCTATTACTCCGGGAAATACAGATTTCTGATCTCGACGCGTTATTGATTGTCCTTGGTGATGTAGAGTCGATGCGCTACTACCCAAAGCCATTTGACCGCGAGATGGTGCAAAAGTGGATTGAGCGGCATCGCTGCAACTACGCACAGCACGGCGTTGGTTTGTGGGCAATGGTTCTCAAAGCAACGGGTAAGGTAATCGGCGACTGTGGACTAGTTTGGCAGGAGGTCGAGGGACGCAAAGAACTCGAAATTGGTTACCATGTCCGCCGTGACCAACAAATGCAGGGTTACGCCACCGAAGCCGCATACGCGTGCCAAGATTACGCTTTTAACGTGCTGGGTTGCGATCACGTCATCTCGCTGATTCGCCCAGAAAACATTCCCTCTCGCCGTGTAGCCGAAAAGAACGGTCTCAAGGTTGTTCAGGAGATCCTCTGGCGCGACATACCGCACTATATATATGCTGTACAGCGCTCAGAAAGTAAACTTCTTGCAACAAGCAATTTCTCAGAAGCAGAGAAGTCAACCCGAAGGGTGTAGGGTGTAGCGTATGGGGAATTAAGAAGAAGAAAGTTCTGTATGACGCACTGAAATCTAATTTCTATTAACACTAATCCCCAGAGGGGGCCCTGAGTTCCCCAGTCCCCAGTCCCCAAACTTTAGGAGTCAAGAATATGACCGTCGAACACCGTCTGAACACTAGCAATGGTTCTTTGCCTTATCTTTTCTCGCCTGTCTCAGCCGATGCCAACCAACCTGCGCCCCTGGTGTTATTTTTGCATGGAGCGCGCGATCGCGGCAATGATTTAAATGTCCTGTTAAAATGGGGATTACCTCGTTTTGTGAATGAATCAAGTCCCTTACCTTATGTGTTTGCCGCCCCCCAACTTCCCGAAGGACAGACTTGGGTAGAGCGAGAGTCAGATGTAATTGCTTTGCTGGACGATCTCATCGCTTCCCAACCCATCGATCCGTACCGTGTCATCATATCTGGGTTCAGCTTAGGTACAGCTGGAGCTTGGCATATCGCTGCTTCTCACCCTGGCCGCTTCGCTGGTTTGGTAGCAGTATCAGGGCGTGTACCCAAGACATTAGAAGAAACCCAACTAGCTGCACTCAAAGAAATTCCTATCCAGATATTCCAAGGCGCAAAGGATGAAAAACTGCCGATTGAGGATACAGAGCAGATTGTCGCTACCTTGCGAACAGCTGGCGGCACAGTAGATTTTACTGTATTCCCTGAAGGCGATCACTTTATTGCCGATGAAGTGTACAGTGACCCGAAATTGCAACAATGGCTGATTTCACAGAACCGTCGCAACGTCCCTCTAGTTGTCTGATGCCTTATGTCTTACGCACCATCCGATCACTGGAACCAATTTTTCTCTAAATGTAGAGATGCTGGCACAGATTTAGATTGGGGAACTCAATGGACGAAGCTTCACCTTCCGTTTCTCAAGTTTGCCAACATTAAAACTGTGCTTGACCTTGGTTGTGGTACAGGAAACGACGTGTTACGTCTGGTACAACAAGGTTTTACAGTAATTGGTATGGATTTCTCAGATGAAGCAGTGCGGCAAGGACGCGAGAAATCAGAAAAGTTAGGACTAAACGCACAGTTTGTAGTTGCCGACATGGCAAAACGTTTGCCTTTTGATCGTGCAACTTTTGATGCTGTTATGTCTAATGTTGCCATCCACATGTTTTCGGATCGGATTACACGCGAATTGTTTCAAGAAATTCGTCGAATAGTACGCCCCAAAGGATTATTTGTTTTCCACGTTAATTCTACAGAAGACGCTTTAGTTCGGGCAGAACGTCACCCACCCATGCGCGAAATAGAGCCAAATTACTTTCTAGAACGTCACGGACAAACTATGCATTTTTTCTCTCAAGAATATTTGCTAGACCTGTTATCTGACTGGAAAGATGTAGAGCTAAAACATTACGAAATATTGAATGAGCAAACGGGCAAGCCGTTTAAACGAGTTTGGTGGGGTAAGGCAGTACAGCCTGACTAATCTTCAATCGCAATCTTTAACGAAGAAACCCAGTTTCTAAATTCTGCTTTTTTCAATCAACAACGACGAAAACCTCCATGACGTTACCAACAACTAAGCTTGGTCAAACCGGATTAACTGTTTCCCGTCTCTCTCTCGGCACAATGACCTTCGGATTGCAGACAGATGAAGAAACTTCTAGGCAGATTCTTGACACTGCTGCTGATGCGGGAATTAACTTTCTAGATACAGCCGACGTTTATCCTCTGGGTGGTGGATTAGCTACGGCTGGACGCACCGAAGAAATTGTGGGACGTTGGCTCAAAGGCAAACGCGAACATTTTATTTTAGCTACCAAAGCTGTCGGTAGGGTTGGCCCTGCACCTTGGGATCAGGGTGCTTCTCGCAAACATATTCTCGATGCGATCGATGCTTCTTTAAGACGACTGGGAACTGATTATGTTGACCTTTATCAATTGCACTCTGACGATGCCTCAACCCCTCTCGATGAAACCTTAGAAGCATTAGATACAGTAGTGCGTGCAGGTAAAGCACGCTACATCGGGGTTTCTAACTTCTTAGCATACCGACTTGCTCGCGCTTTGGGTCGTGCTGATGTGCAGAATTTAACTCGCTTTGTTTCGATTCAACCCCGCTACAATCTCTTATTCCGCGAAATTGAGCGAGAACTTTTGCCCTTGGCTAAAGAAGAAGGACTGGGTGTAATTTCTTACAATCCTTTGGCGGGTGGTCTACTCACTGGCAAACACAATCTGACTCAAGGCCCCACCGCAGGAACTCGTTTCACTTTGGGTGCTGCGGCCGAACGTTATCAAGAACGCTACTGGCGCGATCGCGAGTTTAATACTGTTGAGGAATTACGCACAGTAGCAGATTTAGCTGGATTGTCACTCACTACCCTAGCAGTAGCTTGGGTGCTGGCTAATCCGATTATCACTGCCCCGATTATTGGCGCTAGCCGTCCAGAACAACTGACTGACACCCTCAAGGCTGTAGAACTGAAGCTTGACGACAGTTTGAAACAAAAGCTAGACGACATCACCAGCGAATATCGCAGAGGAGATGCTCTACGTTAACAACAAATACGATCGCTATCTCATGGATAAATAGTTATGATTAAACGCCGTCGTTTTCTCAATGTTGCTACATCAAGTTTATGTGGTTTTTCTACGGCATATCTGTTAAATAGTTGCAGCCAACAAAGCTCACAGAATGCAGTACAAACCTCTTTTTCAAATAGTAGTACCGCCAATCTAAATTACTCTGATATTAAAACTAAAGTTCTCAACATGGGGTATCAGAGTGCAGGGGATCTGTTCAGAAATCGGAAAGTTTTAGAGAAACGCTTAGACCCACTGGGAATTGAGGTAAAGTGGTTGCAATTTGCCCAAGGCCCTCAACTCATGGAAGGGATGCGCGCAGGCAGAGTTGATGTCGGATCTGTAGGAGAAACACCACCAATTTTTGCCCAAGTGGCTGGATCAGACCTTGTTTATGTCGTCGGTACACAAAGAACCCCAACTACAGGGAGAAGTAGTGTGATTGCAGTTCCGCCAGAGTCACCACTCAAGAGGTTTGAGGAGATTAAGGGACAAGAAGTTTATTTTCAAAAAGGTTCAGCATCCCACTATTTTATGCTGAGAGCTTTGCAGTCCATTGGTTTAACTATCAACGATATCAAAATCAAAAGTATACCGACAATCGAGGCCCGGGCTGCCTTTCTCGAAGGTAAAATTCCTGTTTGGATGACAGGAGATCCCCACTATGCGATCGCTGAAAAAATGAATCGAATTCGCGTCCTCAGAGATTCTGTTGGACTAGATTCTCCTGGTGGTTATTATATTGCTGATAGGAAGTTTGCCCAAGAAAATCCTGGTTTGCTAAAAATTATTATTGAGGAACTTCACGCTCTCGATAAATGGGCACAGACCAATCGAGATGAAGTGAAAAAATTGATGATTACAGAACAAAAGCTTGATGAAGATGTGGCCGAAAGAGTAATGTCTCGTCGCACTTTTGCCGGACGCAGAGGTTTAAGTCCTGCACTAATAGCAGAACAACAGCGCGTGGCAAATTTGTTCTTTGAAGCGGGTGTCATACCGAAGAAAATTAACATTCGAGATGCGTTACTTCCAGCTGATTTGTATGCTGCAATCACACCACCAGAAATTATGGTCTAAATAGAGAGTGCTGAATGGGGTATAAGAATGTAAAGGAAAGAGATTTTTATGTTTGGTTGTGAGATTTCCTCATGAATACTTGACTTACTTGATTTCAAATTGGTAAAAAATGATGCTACGAGAATAACATTCATGAAGAAAAAATCCAGAAAATCCCGATCCTTTCAACGTGCTGCCGATGCACCAGCCTTGCCAGCGACTCCATTCAGGTTCATTTGCTATTTCGTTAACCAATTCCGTTGGTGGTATGTGGCACTGGTGATCCTGGAGATAATACATGCAACCTGTGGCATTATGTTGCCCTATGCCATTGGTGAGATCATTCGGAGCGTGACGCGATCGCCTGACAACAGCAAATCCATTTTTGATGCCGTGAGCCAACCCCTAATGTTGTTCACCGCCTTGAGTGTGGGTGAAGTGGTATTCGGGCGATCGGCTGGACTTTTACAGACAATCCTCCATCCGATCCACCGACAGCACATCGTCCGATCCCTATATGCCTACTTACAGCACCATTCTCACCGTTACCTGAGCAGCAGTTTTGCCGGAGCATTGGCACATCGTATTAGCGAAACCTCTCTGGGTGTTACCCAGACGATGCAAATGCTGATTACTGAATTTATGCCAGTCATCATAGTATATATAGTCTCAGTAATTTTACTATACCGCGCCTATCCTCCGCTAGCTGCATTCGTGGGGGCATGGGCAGTTCTCTTCATCAGTATTTCGTTCTGGCTGGCAACTCGCTGCCGAATTTACTCCCGAAAAGCCGCATCAGCAAGAAGTGAGACAACTGGGAACATTGTAGATGCGGTAACAAATCTCACCAGTAGCCGATTATTTGCTCGCCTGGGTTTTGAACGACGCTATTTAAATGAGCAATTAAGGCACGAACTCAAAGAGGTGAGAAAATCTAACTGGTACTCGGAGCGAATCCGCTGGTTTCAGTTTATCTCAGCAGCAGTTCTGAAAATTGGCACTTTGTATTACTCGCTCTCACTTTGGAGTCAGGGGACGATCGCAGCTGCGGATTTCGTCGTAGCAACCAGTCTGTCGCTGTTAATCATCAGTGAAGCGCGCAATTTAAGTAGACGATTTCTAGAATTTTTTGAACATATCGGCAATATTGCCAATGGTGTCTTCACTATCATTCAACCCCACGAAATCATCGATCGAGATAGTGCGATCGCCCATTCAATCACTCAGGGACAAATTGAGTTTCGCCAAGTGAATTTTAGCTACTCCCTTGAGAAAAAAGTATTCGACAACCTTTCTATCACCATCCAACCAGGGCAGCGTGTCGGACTGGTTGGCTTCTCTGGTTCTGGAAAATCCACCTTCGTTAATTTAATTTTGCGTCTGTTCGACCCACAATCGGGAGAGATTCTGATTGATGGGGTGAACATTCAAGATATGACTCAAGATGCCCTACACTCGCAAATCAGCTTGATTCCGCAAGATCCGTCTCTGTTCCATCGGACATTGATAGAAAATATTCGTTATGGACGAATAGATGCCACCGACGAGGAAGCGATCGAGGCCGCACGCCAAGCCTATGCTCACGATTTTATCGCTCAGATTAAAGACGGTTATGATTCTTTGGTAGGTGAACGTGGAGTCAAACTTTCTGGAGGGCAGAGACAACGAATTGCGATCGCGCGAGTAATCCTCAAAAATGCACCAATCCTGATTCTAGATGAAGCCACCTCTAGCCTCGATTCAATCACCGAAAAAGCTATCCAAGAGACTTTAGATTCAGTGATGGATAGGAAAACCGTCATCGTCGTCGCTCATCGACTTTCTACTATTGCCCATCTAGACCGCATTTTGGTATTCGACCAAGGTCACATCGTCGAAGATGATACCCACGCTCAACTACTGGCGCGCCGTGGTGCTTACTACAGGTTATGGAAAATGCAGGCAGGTGGATTCTTACCTGTAGAAGCCAATAATCAGAATATATCCGAACTGCAAACAGGATAGTTTTCAGCATCGAATCGTGGCCATTTTAAAACATCCTATTTCACATTTCACGTATGACTAGAATATTCAACACTCGCCGCCGTTTTATCCGGCTTGGTACAGCAGGTTTGTTGGGTTTATCAACTGCATTGGTTATCAGTAGTTGCAATACTACAACCCCACGAGCAGAAAAATCTAATACTACAACGAATGTCTCAGCTACCAGTAGCATCAAGACAAAAGTTCTTCGTATGGGGTATCAACAAGCTGGTGATTTAGTTCGAGTTACAGGAGTATTAGAAAAACGTCTAGAACCCTTGGGTATCAAGGTGGAATGGGCGCAATTTGCTCAAGGGCCCCAGCTGATGGAAGCGATGAATGTGGGCAAAATCGATTTAGGTTCTGTGGGAGAAACTCCTCCCATCTTTGCCCAAGCTGCTGGCGCTGACATTGTTTATGTCGTTGGTTCACGGCGCACAAAAAAAACTGGTAGATCAAGTGCTATAGCTGTTCCCCCAGATTCTCCCATTAAGAGCGTCAAAGATATTAAAGGACAAAAAGTAGTCTTCCAAAAAGCTTGCCATGCCCCAACCTAAGACTCATAATCTTAAGCTCTATTAATCAGTTGATAAACTGCACTTACAACCAACTCAGGCTGATCTAGCGGTATAAGATGCCCGCTATTTTCTGCAATGATCTGTTGGCTATTTGAGGATAGTTGAGTTAAATCTAACTGAAGTGATGCCCATTGCTGGAATCTTTCATCACTCATCTCTGGTGCTTTAGAACCTTGACTCAATACGATCAAAGGCAAGCTGCCCAGTGACTCGGTCGCTTGCAGTTGCTCAAAGCTTCTTTTCATGTTGGCACGTTCACTTGATACGGTTGCCCAATAGCAGGGACGGTAACAATAGGATTTATAGATGTCAAATAAGGCTTGCACTGTCAACGGATATTTTTGAATTTTTTGTTTGATATCCTCAAGCATTGGTAACAGATTCATCTCTCCAAGTAATCGCAGCACTCCAATTCGACTAGCAACTCTCAAAAATTGATAAAGCCAAAACTCCCTTTTCATACGGTGCCACATTGCTGGTGTTATTTGGTTTTCATGGACAGAATCAACCAACACCAATCCAACTACTTCTTCTGGATATTGACTAGCATATAGTCGCATATTGCCTCCACCCAACGAGTGTCCAACTAAAATGTAGGGAGGTTCGATCTCAGCTTTGGTCAGCAGGGCGTGTAATTCATCAACACTCTGCTGACTTGTGCGAGGTATCCTGAGATTGGGATCGCTCCAACCCAATCCCGCTCGATCATAGATGCAGACACGAGTAAATTTAGCAATTTCAGATGTAACCAAGCCCCATGTAATTGAGGAAGCACCGCCCCCAGCATCCATGACAATCGTTGGTGTCCCCCGCCCCACACAGTTGAGATGTAGACGAAATCCCCCAATATCAAACAGTTTGCCTTGTGGAGGATACCTGCGTTGATCGATTATTTGACTGATTGCTTGATAGAGAATTCCAGCAAATAAGCTGATTGCACTAATACCTAGAGCAAGCACGATCAATTGTTCTGAGATTGCCATAGCAAAGTTTATACAGCTACCATTATTACACTCAAGTTTATTTTTGCTAACAATAAATTTGCGGCATAACTATTTATTATACGGAAACTTGACCTATAATCTTTTTTTAATCCTGATATATCAGGCATTCTAAGGAAATCCTGTTTGAATATACGGAAAACTTCTTTTTTACCGCCTTATTTGGGTATTATACCGAATTTTTCCGGATAACCACCCTTCAC
>NZ_JAIVFR010000790.1 GCF_020829685.1 Nostoc sp. CHAB 5715
TAAGTATATTTATTTTGAACCACTGCTATTTGCAGGGTTAATCTACTATGTTCTAGTAAGTTTATGCATCGCAAAAAGGTAGACTTACCTGAACCAGAAGGGCCTAATATAGCAACCACTTCCCCCTCGTAAAACTCAGTGGAAATATCTTTGAGTACATCAAGTTTGCCAAAGGATTTACATAAGAATTCCGTGCGAATTACTACATTATTCACTTTGCCGTAACCTCCTTTCTAAAGCGGATGCACCCAAGGTCATACCCATTACTAAAACATAGTAGATTAACCCTGCAAATAGCAGTGGTTCAAAATAAATATACTTATTTGCACCAACAATTTGGGCGCTGCGTAATATTTCCACCACCCCAATTGTTGACACCAGCGCGGAATCTTTAAGCAATCCGATAGTTTCATTCACCAATGCTGGAAGAATATTCTTCAATGCTTGGGGCAAAATCACATCCCACATCATCAACCAATAGGGAACACCCATAGACATCGCCGCTTCACTTTGCCCTTTATCCACCGCTTGAATTCCACCCCTGATGGTTTCCGACATATAAGCGCCAGAATTCAGGGTAAAAGTTAGCACCCCAGCTTCCAATGCTGAAATGTCATAGCCTGTAAGCTGGGGTGTTGCATAGTAAACCAATGCCAGCTGTAATAACAAAGGTGTGCCTCGAAAAACAGAGGTGTAGGCGTTAGCAACCCAGGTAAGCGGCTTGATGCCGATAATTTTTAATAGAGACAGTATTGTTCCCCAAATTAACCCCAAGGTTACAGATAATAGCGTAAACAACAAAGTTAAAGGGATTCCCCGAAGAATAAAGGGAATGTCTGGAATAATTCTGGTGAAATCGAGATTTAATCCGCCTTTGGTAGGAGTTGAAGATGCAGAATTGGCGGTAGTATTCTGTGAAAACCATTTGGCTACAAGTTTATTCAATGTGCCATTGTCCTTCATTTGTTGAAGGACTTTGTTAAACGGTTCTACAAAAGAAGAACCTTTAGGAAAAGCGATCGCTGATCCACTTGCCTCCTCTGAAGGAATAGTATTAAACTCTAAATCTGGGTTAGCTTGGGCGAATCCCTTAGCGACAGTATCCTCAACAATTGCTGCATCAATTCGTCCAGATTTGATTTCCTGAACTACTTCCGGCACTCTGTTGAGTTGCTTTAGCTGAATACCTGCAACTTTTTGAGCAATTTTTTGAGCATTTTGTTCTTGTATGGTTCCTAGTTGTACCCCAACCTTTTTTCCTGATAAATCTTGGGGCTGCTTCAAGTTGCTACCTTTAGGAGCGACAATGGTATCTTTGGCTTCGTAATAAATAATTGAAAAATCAATATTTTTCTGACGTTCTGGAGTCGGAGTCATCCCAGCCATTACAAAGTCAGCGCGATTTGCTTGGAGTGCAGGAATTAACCCATTAAAATCGGATTCCATTATTTGAAGTTTAAACCCTAGTTTTTCAGCAAGGGTTTTAGCAATATCTATATCAAAGCCAACGATTTGGCGATCGCCTCCTTTAGTATCATAAAACTCATAAGGAGGATAATCTGGGGAAGTAATCATCGTCAGCGTGTCTTTCCCTAAAGGTGAAGCAGCCTTTAGAAAATTGCTATGTCCGGTGATGATGTTTATTACTACTGCTACTACAACCAGTATCGTTAATAGCCATACTTTTTTTTTCTTCATGAACTTGATAATTATATAAATTCCATAGCTATCAAAAGTCAAGGAAAGTCAAATCAAACCTTTAATTTGGTCGCTTCCAGCAACTTAACGCTGGCATAAATAGCATCAATATAAGGTGTGGGAATTTGAGTAAGTTTTCCCAATTCTGCCACCGCGCCAACAATAGCGTCTATCTCTGTAGCGCGTCCGGCTTCAATATCTTGTAGCATTGAGGTTTTATGGGCACCAACATTTTCTGCCCCATTAATTCGCTGTTCTAAAGTGATGCCAAACTTTATACCTAAATTTTCGGCGATCGCTTGAGTTTCAGTCATCATTTGCAGCGCTAGTTCACGCGTGAGGGGATAGCGGCAAATATCCTCTAGAGTAGCACCAGTTAGGGCGCTGATGGGATTAAATGCCACATTCCCCCACAACTTGATCCAAATTTCCGTGCGAATTTGATTGCGGATTGGTGCTTTGAATCCTGCCTGTTTTAAAGTCTGTGCTAATAATTGAATGCGTTCTGTTTTAGTGCCGTCGATTTCACCAAGAGTAAAGCGATCGCCTTCAATATGTTTAATTACACCTGGTTCAATTATCTCAGTTGCCGGGTAAACAACACAACCAATAGCGCGTTGGGCACCGATATTAGCTTCAATAATCCCATCTGGGTCAACAGATTGAATCCGCGTACCTTCATACTCACCGCCATACTTGCGAAAGTACCACCAAGGAACGCCATTTTGGGCTGTTACCACCATCGTCTGAGAATTGTAGAGTCCAGGGAGAGAAGGAGCGATCGCAGGTACACTGTGAGCCTTGACAGTTAAAATTACTACATCTTGTGGCCCTGCTGACTGAATATCGCTAGTTGCCAGAAATGGAGTAGCAATTTGGCTATAACCGTCTGCCATAAGCAACTTCAGCCCATTTTTTTGAATTGCCTCCAAATGAGAACCACGCGCGATTAGCGTCACCTCTTCACCTGCTAGTGCCAGTTTTGCCCCTAAATATCCACCAATTGCACCCGCGCCAACAATACAGATTTTCATTTTGTTAAATTACTCTAGGACTTACGCACTGTACAAATTCATCGTGATGTGCATTAACGATGCTCCGGGAAGTTTCAGGCTTTTCTTAATTATCCTGCGATCGTCAATAGACCATGCTGTAGGGGCACAGAAAAAGCTCATACGTGTCAACTTAACGTGAAAACGATGTCCCGCAAGGAACTTCAGTTCCTTGCTAATAGCTAAAGTAATCTAAAGATTACTAAATATCCCCCAAAATCTTAAGTCTACTTCAGTAGACTTTAGCTATTAGCCAGAGAATTCATTCTCTGGCGGGTGAGTCAGCCAACAGATAAGCGATTTTTAGCTTAAGTTGACACCTATGAGCAATGCTGTACCCTTACGAAAGATGTAGTTTTTAAACTTCTCCATATATGGTATTTCTTGTCAATGCGTAAGTCCTAGAAACAATGAAGTTGCGATCGCATATTGGGGCAGATGGTATATTGCAAATCCAGACACCCACTGATTTAAAAGATACGAATGTTGAGGTAGTGGTGGTTATACAGCAATACAGTTCAGTTAAGCATTTCTTCCTTCTCTCTGCGTCCTTGGCGTCTTGGCGGTTCGTTAAAAAAATTGACTTTGTAACATAGTTTTAGCCTTAACTGAACCGTATTGGGTTATACAGCCGTTAGCTGATGCAAGGGTAGGCTCCATAAGTAAGGAAGTATCTAAGAGGTTATTTGAAAAGTATTTTTATTGACAAAGCTGTTAGCTATTAGCTATTAGCTATTAACCCGGTACATGCCTCGCCCCTCGTGGGCGAAAAATTAATCTTGGGGAGGTTAATACCCCGCTCATATTGGGCGGCTTGTTTAAAACTA
>NZ_JAIVFR010000791.1 GCF_020829685.1 Nostoc sp. CHAB 5715
CAATTACCACTGAGATTAACAGTAATGGTAAACCAGTGCGATCGCTAGCAATTACTACTGAGCTTAAAAGCAACAGCAAACAACCGAATATTCAACCACAATATGTTAAAAGTAAAGTAAATTTACCAACCACAAATGCCCGTAGTATAGCTTCTTGGGTAGATGAATTTTGTTACGGTGCTAGAAATAAAGAAGATGTTTTGACTTGAATTACTTATGGGTAATCGTGAGAAACAAACGGGATTTCTATGACTTCACCCTCAGTTTCTCCCACTTGGACTTTTAAGCCTACACCACCAGCTTTGGTACGAATGTAACCTAGTCCAAAGTAACCATCAGCCGTTTCTGTATAACTGGTAAGTTTGCCAACCTTTTCATCTCCAACTGCGATCGCACTTCCAACTGACGCCGGAGCATTGAGTCGAATACCCAAAAGGTGTTGTTTTACACCTTTGTATGTATTTAATCGAGCAATAGTTTCTTGCCCAATATAGCAACCTTTATTAAAAGAAATTGTTTGCCACAAACCAACTTCCAGAGGATTGTAATCATCTGTGAGTTCCGCATCTGGGGCGGGGCGGCCTTGTAAAATTCGCAATGCATCCCAAGCGCGATCGCTCATTTCTACCGCCCCAGCTTCTAACAATTTATTCCATACCGAAGATTTGTCAGTATAGGGAAAAGTTAAGGTGTATCCGGGAGCAGCTAACCCACTACCCACAGCAATCCGCACTCCTTCGGCGGCAGCAATCGTGTATACTTTGTGACTACCGTAAGGTTGCCCAATGAGTTCGCTAATACCCAACTTTTCTAAAACAGCGTCGCTTCCTGGGCCAATGAGGCTGAAGGTGTTGGTGTATTCTGTGATATCAGATAATTCCACCTTATCGGCAAAGAAAATATATTTATCCAGCCATTCCATGAGATATTGGCGGCGGTTGGGTGAAACCAGCAGGATTACTGCATCTTCTCTAACGTAGGCGGTTGCTAAATCAATTGTCCTGGCTGTGGAAGTGACGAAAACCGTATCACAACCTTGCCCAGGCTTGAGTATTTGGAAATTGTTAGTACTTTGGTTGTGTAAGAAATTGAGGCGATCGTCGCCAGATACTTTGATGCGTCCCCAGGCGGTGCGATCGCATATAGCAACCCCAACTCTCGCGGCTTGGATAGCTGCTGCGTCTTTATCGTCAATTGTAGATGTTGGCATGGTGATGAGAAGTTGCCCTGTTTTAATGTTGTCGCACTGGAAATCTTAGCAAATATGGGTTTGCGGCTTCAATGCACCTCCGGTTTTCTTCTAGCGTATAATCAAATCAAAAGAAAGTGCCGAACAATAAAAACTTATGAAACGAACTTTTACTGCAAGTGTATGGCAGGAAGGTAACTGGTTTGTGGCACAGTGCTTGGAGATTGATATTGCTAGCCAGGGCGAGACTGAAACTGAGGCATTGGCAAATCTTGAAGAAGCTTTGTCGTTGCATTTTGAACCACCAGTAGCTACTGTTCTTCCTCAAATTAAGACACTTCAGGTAGAAATAGATGCCGCTTAAAGCATTACCTTATCGTGAGGTTAAGCGTAGATTAGAGGCAGCAGGCTTTGGGGAAGTTAGCCAAAAGGGTAGTCACGTAAAGTTTGTCAAATTTACCGAAGAAGGAACCCGTACTGCGATTGTGCCTCGTCATCGAGAAATTACTATCGGTACACTGGGCAGTATTTTACGACAAGCTGGGATAAGTGTAGAAGAGTTTGAGGTTTTGTAAGGGCGGCGTAGGGGTGAAAGGGGCGAAGCGATGCCAAAGGCGGGCTGCGCCTACGCTCTTTTTCAAGATTCCATTGAAATTAGCGATCGCTATAATGGTATCGCGCCTGAATAAACTCAATTCGGTCATCACTTACTACGTAAACAATCCGGTCAGTTTGAGTGATTCGGCGCGACCATACATTTGCATCATAGTATCTCAATCTTTCAGGATTGCCTGTCCCTTCAAAGGGATTCCGCCTAATCTCTTCAACTTAAAGATAAGACGCGGAGTGCAGTTTTTCTATTTGTCTCTACCCAGTAGGTAAGGTCTTACAGAAATCTCCGGTCAAAAACGAGGTTGCGTTCTAAATTATTCTCTTGAAAAACTTCAGATTGGGGAAGTGCGTCTGGTTCTTAATTATCCGACATTGAATTTATTTACTCTTCTTCGTAGAGCGAGAACTCTTTACGCAACTCGTCTATAGTTTGGGGCATATTAGTCTTAGCCTTAACACGTTGTAAAGCATTTAAAAGACGTGCTGCATTCTCAGGTGATTGATACAAGTATGCTGTCTCCATGATGCTATTAAGTTCCGCAGTAGGTATGACAGATACACTTTCTGCACCTTCACGATTAATAACTACAGGTTCACGAGTGCTAATTGCCTCTTCGTAAATTTTTTCAAAATTATTGCAAGCTTCGATGTAGTTTGTTTTCTGAGACATTTTTTGTTCCTTAATTTATCTGTTACTCTTTGCTGACAGGTAACTAAAGAGTTGCTTCAGCTTGAATTTCTTGAATGATGGTTAAAATTTCCTCTTTCGATTCGATGTGTCTTGCTAGAACTTCAGCGGTTGATTCAAGTACCTACTCAGAGCATAACTTGGCTAAATCTTGCCGTAAACCCTGCCCAATAATAACTTGAGCAAGCCTTCAGGTGACATATCTTGACTGGCTGCTACTTTTTCGAGCGATCGCAATGTATCTGTTGGTATCTTTATTGATACTGTTTCTGTCGCACGGGGTCTTAAGTGTAGTTCTAGTTCTTCTTCAGGGTTGTTCATATAGCTTTCTTTCAATGCGAGTAGTGTGATGATTTGTTGATTGGGATGGAGTGCGTAACTGGTTTTACCTCAATACGGTTCAGTTAGACCTAAAAACCTTAGACTGCGTAGGTTGGGTTGAGGAACGAAACCCAACATTTTCGGGCATTTGTTGGGTTTCACTTCGTTCAACCCAACCTACTATTATCCTTAACTAAGTACAGGTCACCATAAAAAAGGTGCGGAAATTAAGCTGCGATCGCTATAATGATATCGAGCCTGAATAAACTCAACTCTGTCATCAGTAGAGCCAGAACTCCTTTCGTAGTTCGTCTATAGTTTGGGGCTTATTAGTCTTGGCTTTAACACGTTGTAAAGCATCTAAAAGACGTGCTTGTCAAAGTAAATTTACTCAACTTGAAAACGCCTTTGCTGCAGCTTTTGGCAATTCAATAGGCACAAAATAAGCGGCTGGGTAGAGATAATCTTCGTTTGATTCATCAATCACACGGATTAACTGATGTTCAGCGGCACGGTTATCAGGTATTACTTGATATATTTTTCGTAACTCCAACGACACCGGATAATCTTGATTGTTAATACAAACAACAAATCGTGTTTCGTTAGTTTGTTGATTCATAACTATTACCAGAGAAGGCGTTTAATTTTAATTTCTTTTTTACCAATTCCATGTGCTTCATACCAGTGTAGTTCAGCGTCGCAGATTGTATCGTCTTCAAGCCGAACTGTAGCTAATCCCTTTGGTTTTCTCCACCTTCCAGCACCA
>NZ_JAIVFR010000792.1 GCF_020829685.1 Nostoc sp. CHAB 5715
AGGACTAATATTTGATTTCTGAAAAAGCTCGGTACAACTCGAAAAGCCTAATTCCTTATTCCCTACTCCCTACTCCCCACTCCCCGCCTACGTAAATAATTTCAAAAATCAAATACGATTCCTATATACAGGAAAGCTTCTGTTATTATTCGCCAATAAATATCATCATCGCGCTGAAACTGTACCTCAACAAAATAGATTGGGTCTTCTGGAAAGTCAGGTTTTGGTAGGAATAAACCATCGATACGGCGTGCTAGTTCTTTGATTTCTACCGAGGTAAATTGGTAGTGCAACGCTAGAGCTTGAGATTGTTCCAAAAGTTCAAATAAGACACTTGGAAGAGTTTGAAATAATGTATAAAAAATCGTGTCTGTTTTCATGAACTCTGGATATTTAAATATTTTAATATTATCGTGGCTGATAGAGCAATATTAGATTGTGATATTATCAGCCCCCTCTTGATTGATAACTAATCGCAAAATTGATAATCCTAAAATTATCAACAAGAGCACTAAACCAATTGTGCAAGCATAGCTGATTTCCAAGTTACCAAAAGCTTGCTCATATAGATAATAAACAATCGTTTTTGAGCTACTAAGTGGGCCTCCTTGGGTCATAATGTATACTTCTTCAAACACTTTGGTGGCAGAAATAGCCGAAATTACCGCCACTAGTGCTAAATACGGCTTCATCAAAGGTATGGTAATATCCCAATGTTTGCTGATACCATCAGAACCATCGATCGCAGCAGCTTCGTAAACATCAGCAGGAATTGATTGCAACCCCGCTAAATAAATTACCATGTAGTAGCCTAGCCCCTTCCACACGGTGACAGCCATGACGCTGGCAAGAGAAATTGGTACAATACAAAAAATTTTTTCTGGGCTAGTTAGCCAAGGAATACCTTCTGGAAAAAGACCCAAAGCTTTCAGCAACTGATTCAGTAATCCGTTTTCTGCATACAACCATTTCCAAGCTATTCCCACAACTACCATTGAAATTACCACTGGGGTGTAATATGCGGATCTAAACCAATTCATCCCCCGCAGTTTCTGATTTACCAAAATTGCCAGCACTAGAGGAGTAATTACTAAAATTGGTACTACACCCACAAGATATAAAAAAGTGTTTTCCAAGGTTTTCCAAAAAACTGCATCCTTCCAAAGCTTGAGGAAGTTGGCAAAACCTATCCATTGTGGCGGCTGGGCAATATCTTCGTAGCTGGTAAAGCTGAGGTAAAAGGCTTGCAGTGCAGGCCAAAAGACTGTTAACACCAAAAGAACTAAGGCGGGTAATAAAAATAAATAAGGGGTCAGTCGCTGTTTGATGAATATCCAATTTTTAGGTGTTAATTGATTCATATAAGGTCTAATAGTTGTTTTCGCTTTGTCAGCAAGAATTTGGGGATGTGAGTAGATTTAAGCTTCAATATTCTAAAGGCATATATTTGCGTAGCGCTAATTAATAACTCGGAGATAAACTGCGATGGAAACTCAACACAACCCGCCAATTGAACATCAAAATGTCCCCATAAACCACCGTGGACTGCATGAATTTTTGTATAGTTCTGACGACGAACACACCGCCATTGAGGTGAGTATAACCCCTGAACTGGCAAACGATGGTACTGAAATCATTAACCTTGAGGCTTGGAGTGCATCTGCACAGAACGCTAAAATTGCAGGTGTTTATGCAGTATTAGACGCAGAACGCTGCACGCAGTACATTGGCTATTCTCGGAATGTGTTGCTTTCTTTAAACGGTCATGTCAGTCAAAATGGTGAGCAAAAGTGTGCTTTTGTACGTGTGCAAGCCTTCAAGTTCCCCAAGCGTCAAGAAATGGAAGATTTGCAACATGCGTGGATAGCAGAACTTGAAAGTACACCACCTGGTAATGCAACTGAAAGCGAAATGTGGGCTAGTACGGTAGGTGAAGCTGCAAAGGCGGTAATGTCCGAGGCGGAACGTCAAGCTTATGAGGAGAAAAAGCTAAAACTGCGGAAAGCAATGGCTGACACAACCCTCTCTAAAGAGTCAGAAACAATAGATGCGACTATAGCCGAACGTCAGCGTCAACTTGAAGCTGCTGTCACAAATGATGACTGGAGTGTAATTATCGACGCACAGACACAAGAAACCAAGTCTTAAAATGAGTGTTAAGTCTTTTGGATATTTCCGCACTTGGATAGCCTATTATGAGATGCGCTTACCCTAGTGTTTTAGGGGATGGAGGTGCGATCGCAGTTTACATATTCTGCCATAGAAAGTAATTTAATTGGAGCGATCGCTTTATTATGCTTACTCATTTGAGGTGAATGAGTATTCGTGCCAATCGCTTAGGGGGCGATACCCAATCGCTTGATAAATATGATTGGCTGTGGGATTGGCTAAATCTGCTATAAGGAAACAATGGCGGCATCCCTGGTCTAGCAGTTTTTGGCTTAACCCTGCGACACAGGCAGTAGCATATCCTTTGCGACGATACTCTGGTGGTGTATAAGCTAAATTGATCCGACCAATTGTAGGTAACACTTGTTTACAAGACGCAATTGAAACTGGAGTGCTATCAACCCAAAAATAAGTATTCTGCTGTTTCAACCGATTATCTACCTGGTGTTCGACATCTTCGCTCACCGCCTCATCTATCTCAGATAAAAATGCAGAAAGCCACTCGATCAAAAGAGAGCGATCGCTTTCAGTTGCCAGTCTGAGATATCCTCTGGCCGTTGAGACTCTTTGCACTGCCGTTAATTGGTAAATTTTCATTACCACCGACCGTTGATAGAATTGTCCTGTCAGCTTTTGCCAAGTGTGCGAGAATATTTCTACCTCTTTAGCCAGTCCCATGCTTCCTGGGAGTAGCTCTTGACGCAAATCTTGAGCAATCAATCGCAAAGTATCCATATTCTGGGCTTTGGATAGGATCAATTTTTGGGGTGGGGTGCGGATGGCAACAGCCAGAATCTCACCATTTGTTTGGACAATTGCTAAATAAGGCTTACCCAGATAACGTTCTGGGTTATGCAACAAAGTATGCAAAATACTGAGCAAAACATTATTTTCTACTTGATGCTGAAGTAAGTAAGCCTGAGTGCAGTGCCAGAATTCCTGAATGTTGTCGAATCGACGTAGTTGCATGATTTACTTTCCTCACGAACCAAGTAAAGAGTTGTGTTATCTAGAAGCTTAGTAGTAAAAGGGTGTGTCTAACTCTGGTTAGCAAAGTAATAGAGTTATGCTGACACAGCAGAAATTGCACAAACTTGTAAACCAACAGGTGTGTGAATAATCACTGATTCCACACTAAATACTTGAGCGATCGCATTTGGTGTCAGAACTTCTTCAGGTGTACCAACTTCCCAAATATAACCCTGTTTTAATAATGCAATCCGGGAACTATACCGTGCTGCTAAATTCAGTTCGTGTAAAACTGTAATAATAGTTAATCCCTGCTGCTGATTTAGTTCTTTAAGTAGTTCCAATAGTTGCAATTGATAGTTGATATCTAAAAAAGTTGTCGGTTCATCTAATAGTAAAACTTTTGGTTCTTGGGCTAGTGCTAGAGCTAAAA
>NZ_JAIVFR010000793.1 GCF_020829685.1 Nostoc sp. CHAB 5715
GTAAAGCTTAAAAGTTAAAAGTCAAAATAAATTACTATTTACTTAACTCCTAACTACTAACTCCTAACTCTTAACTCATCACTCTTAACTCTTGAATTTTTCAGTCTCGAAAGCAAACAAGATAGACACATGAGCATATCAATTAGACCTGACGAAATTAGCAGCATTATCCAACAACAAATCGAGCAATACGATCAAGAGGTCAAAGTTGCTAACGTTGGTACTGTCCTACAAGTAGGTGACGGTATTGCCCGGATTTATGGTCTGGAAAAGGCTATGTCTGGGGAACTTTTAGAATTTGAAGATGGTACAATTGGCATCGCCCAGAACTTAGAAGAAGACAATGTGGGCGCGGTACTCATGGGTGAAGGGCTAGAAATTCAAGAAGGTAGCTCTGTAACCGCTACCGGTAGAATTGCCCAAGTACCCGTAGGAGAAGCCTTAATTGGACGAGTTGTAGACGCTTTGGGTCGTCCCATTGATGGTAAGGGAGACATCAAGACTTCAGACAGCCGTTTGATTGAATCCCCAGCACCTGGTATCATTGCTCGTCGATCTGTACACGAACCCATGCAAACGGGTATCACAGCTATTGACTCAATGATTCCTATCGGTCGTGGTCAGCGCGAATTGATTATCGGCGATCGCCAAACCGGCAAAACTGCGATCGCAATCGACACAATCATCAACCAAAAAGAAGAAGATGTAATTTGTGTATACGTTGCGATCGGTCAAAAGGCTTCCACCGTCGCTAACGTGGTGCAGACATTGCAAGAAAAAGGCGCAATGGATTACACCATCGTCGTCGCCGCTAACGCCAGTGACCCAGCAACCCTGCAATTCCTAGCTCCCTACACAGGCGCAACTATTGCCGAGTACTTTATGTACAAAGGCAAAGCTACCCTGGTAATTTATGATGACCTCTCCAAGCAAGCCCAAGCTTATCGCCAAATGTCACTACTGCTGCGTCGTCCACCCGGACGCGAAGCTTATCCTGGAGATGTATTCTACATTCACTCCCGTTTGCTAGAAAGAGCAGCAAAGCTAAGTGACGAATTAGGTAAAGGCAGTATGACCGCCCTACCAATTATCGAAACCCAAGCTGGTGACGTTTCAGCATACATCCCCACTAACGTAATTTCCATTACCGATGGTCAGATATTCCTATCTTCTGACTTGTTTAACGCTGGTATCCGTCCAGCTGTGAACCCTGGTATTTCTGTATCCCGCGTGGGTTCTGCGGCGCAAACCAAGGCAATGAAAAAAGTTGCTGGTAAGATTAAATTGGAACTAGCCCAATTTGACGACCTGCAAGCCTTCGCTCAATTTGCTTCTGACTTGGATAAAGCCACTCAAGACCAGTTGGCACGGGGTCAACGTTTACGCGAACTCCTCAAGCAGCCACAAAATTCGCCACTCTCGGTATACGAGCAAGTAGCAATTCTCTACGCTGGTATCAATGGTTACTTAGATGACGTTCCTGTAGATAAAGTTACAACCTTTACCCAAGGTCTGCGCGAGTACTTAAAGACTGGTAAAACCCAGTATGCCGAAGGAGTAAGAGCCTCCAAAGCACTAGGTGATGCAGAAGAAGCTGCCTTGAAGGAAGCACTTACCGAATACAAGAAGACCTTCAAAGCAGCAGCGTAATTAGTCATTAGTCATTAGTCATTAGTCATTGGTAAATAACTAATGACTAGTGACAAAGGACAAATGACAAATGACTAAGGACTAAGGAAAAGAATATGGCCAATCTAAAAGCAATACGCGATCGCATTCAGTCGGTCAAAAACACCAAAAAAATCACAGAAGCCATGCGCCTCGTAGCTGCGGCTAGAGTGCGTCGGGCGCAAGAACAAGTGCTAGCGACTCGCCCCTTTGCCGATCGCTTGGCACAAGTATTGTATGGTTTGCAAAGCCGTCTGCGCTTTGAAGAAGCAAACCTACCATTGCTGAGAAAACGGGAAGTTAAGTCAGTCGGGCTGTTGGTTATCTCAGGCGATCGCGGTTTATGCGGCGGCTACAATAGTAACGTTATCCGCCGTGCAGAAAATCGCGCCAAAGAAATCAAGGCAGAAGGTTTAAACTATCAATTTGTGTTGGTCGGGCGCAAAGCTACACAGTACTTTCAACGCCGCAATCAGCCCATTGATGCTACCTATAGCGGCTTAGAGCAAATTCCCACCGCAGCAGAAGCCAATCAGATTGCCGATCAATTACTTTCCTTGTTCCTTTCGGAAGAAGTTGACCGCATCGAATTAATCTATACCAGATTCCTTTCCTTAGTTAGCTCCCGGCCTGTGATACAAACCTTACTGCCCCTCGATCCGCAAGGTCTAGAAGCAGGCGATGACGAAATCTTCCGCTTGACAACCCGTGGTGGTAAATTTGAAGTCGAGCGGGAGAAAGTGACTAACCAAGTCCGCACGTTGGCTCCTGACATGATTTTCGAGCAAGATCCAGTGCAGATTCTCGATTCTTTGTTGCCCCTGTATCTGAGTAACCAGCTATTGCGGGCGCTGCAAGAATCGGCGGCTAGTGAACTAGCAGCCCGGATGACAGCCATGAGTAATGCTAGTGAAAATGCTGGTGAATTGATTAACACCCTCACCCTGTCTTACAACAAAGCCCGACAAGCTGCAATTACCCAGGAACTCCTAGAGGTTGTTGGTGGTGCTGAAGCACTAACTTAGGGAATAGCTAATTGTTAATTGTGATAAATAGCTAATTGCTAGTTTGTTTTGAAATTAGCAATTGGCTATTTTTAGTATTTGAGACTTTTATAAATCAATACGGTTCAGTTAAGGCCAAAACTCTTTATCAAAGTCAAATTTTTTAACGAACCGCCAAGGACGCCAAGGACGCAAAGAGAAGGAAGAAATGCTTAACTGAACTGTATTGTTTTATAAATGACATTAACGGCATACGGGCCCTTATGTACTGAGGTTTATGAAATAACCAAGCCCATTGATCGAGATTATCCTGATGTTCCATACTACATCAGACATCTTTCATTAATTGGTGGCAGAATTTTAGAGGCGATGGTTGGGACGGGACGACTACTTATCCCACTGCTAGAAGCTGGAATTAATGTTGAGGGTATTGATAGTTCACCAGATACGCTTGCTGTTTGTCGAAAACACTGTACTGACAGGAATTTAAATCCTGTTCTCCATCAAGGTTGTGTAGAAAAACTTGATATTCCTGGTAAATTTAGTGCGTAGGCGTAGCCCGCCGTAGGCATCGCAGTTTCCTTTGGCTCATTCATGCTGCTAGAAAAGCGAACTGCTGCTGTGGCTGCACTGCAAGCTTTTACTCGACATCTGGAACCACAAGGGCGAATCTTCATCGATTTGGAATTACCTATTGAAGATTTTAAAACAGAGAATATTGTTAAGCAGCGATCGCCAATCAACTGCCCAGATGGATCAACAATCCTTTTACAATCCACATCTTGGATAGACTGGCTCAATCAAGTTAACACAACCTTGATGGAGAACAGGATTTAAATTCCTGTCAGTACAGTGTCTTCGACAAACAGCAAGCGTATCTGGTGAACTATCAATACC
>NZ_JAIVFR010000794.1 GCF_020829685.1 Nostoc sp. CHAB 5715
CAATTCTGGGTTGATTGTTGGGCAATATCTGACCAATTGCGCTCTAAATACAATAGTGATGTTTGGTGTTTAGGCAATTCAACTTCTAGATGCTGTTGAGTCAAGAGAATTTCCACTTGAGCATCTTTTAATATATATTCAATCCGCTCTTTTGGATAATTTACGTCAATGGGTATATAGGCTGCCCCTGCCTTGAGGATGCCTAAAATGGCTATACTCATTTCTAGAGATCGCTCTACACAAATCCCTACCAATACCTCTGGTTTTACTCCCAGTTTTTGCAAATAATGCGCTAGTTGATTTGCTCGTTGGCTTAATTCCCGATAACTTAGCTGTTGGTTTTCAAATACCACTGCGATCGCATCAGGTGTTTTCTCTACCTGCGCTTCAAATAATTCATTAATACATTTATCCTGGGGGTAATCAGTAGCTGTATCATTCCACTTCCGTAGCAATTGATGCTGCTCAAATTCTGTCAACAATGGTAAATCTGACAAACGCTGCTGCGGATTAGCAACAATTGCTTCAAACAACGTTTGCAAATGACCTACCATCCTTTGTATGGAACTTTGAGCAAATAAATCAGTATTGTATTCAAAAGTTCCAACTAACCCTGACTCCGTTTCTATCATCTCTAGGGTTAAATCAAACTGGACAGTACCACTATCACTTTTCAACTGAGTTAAAGTTAAACCAGGCAACTCTAAAGCTGACATCGGCGCATTTTGAAGTATAAACATCACTTGAAATAGTGGTGTATGACTTAAAGAACGCTGTGGTTGCAGTTGCTCAACTAACAACTCAAAAGGCAAATCCTGATGTGCATAAGCTCCTAATGATACTTCCCGCACCCGTTTTAGTAGCTCCTCAAAACTGGGATTTCTCGCTAAATTAGTTTGCAATACTAGGGTATTGACAAAAAATCCAATCAACCCTTCTATTTCCGCACGGTTGCGGTTAGCAATGGGTGAGCCAACCACAATGTCTTGTTGACCTGTATAACGCCATAGCAGTATTTGGAAACCTGCTAACAACGTCATAAATAAAGTACTTCCCTGCTGCTGGCTTAATTTATTCAGGGATGTGGATAGTCCTTTTGATAACTCAAATGAGTAGGTTGCACCACGGTAAGTTTGAATTCCTGGTCTTGGGTAGTCTGTAGGTAATTGTAATACTTTTGGTGCATTATCTAACTGCTTAAGCCAATAAGATATCTGAGTTTCGAGTGCTTCTGCTTGCAGCCATTGTCTTTGCCAAGCAGCGAAGTCTACATACTGTATTGGTAATGTAGGCAATGGAGAGGGCTGTCCCTTACAAAAAGCTTGATAAAGTGTTGCTAATTCTTCTACTAATACGCCGATTGACCAACCGTCAGAAACAATGTGGTGCATTGTCAGTAGGACGATATGTTCTTGCTCTCCAAGACGTAATAGCTTGACTCTCAGTAGATGGTCACTGCTAATGTCAAAGGGTTGTTGTGCTGCTTGTGCTGCTTGTTGTTTAATTTCGGCTTGTTGTTGATTTTCTGGTAGGTCACTAATATCAAATATTGACAGCGTTATGGGCTTTTCTTGAGAGATGACGGCTACCGCTTGTCCTTCTCTGGTTTGAAAATTAGTTCGCAGTGCTTCATGACGGCTGATAATTTCGTTAAAACTTTGTTGTAATGCTCCTACATTTAACTGTCCCTGTAGGCGAACAGCAGCAAGTATGTTGTAGAACGGGTTATCTGGTTCTAATTGAGCTAAAAACCACAGTCTTTGTTGAGCAAAGGATAGGGGAGCAGGACTTGTTTGAGAACGTCTGGGAATGACTTCTAATTGAGAGTCAACTTCACCCCGCAGCCGTTTTTCGAGAAGCGATCGCTGAGTGGGTGAAAGTTTTGACCGTCGTTGTAAAAGTTTATCTTTTGTGTTGTCCATAATGCCCCTATCAAGCTACAAGCACTTCTAATTGAGAATTTTGACGTTTACATATTCAGGGAAGGGTTGAATGCGTGTGAGGTTATTTTCTAAAATTTGCAAATCTCCCTGCTTGGCAAATTCCTGGAAGCCTGCAAATTTGTACGAGACATACATCATTCTGTTGCGATCGTTGGAAACAAACTCAGAACGCAGACGAACATTATTATTTTTAGCTAATGTCATAATATAGTTGAGCATAATTGTGCCGACGCTTCTAGACATCACACGACAAGACATCAACAAAAGTTTTATAGTCCAGACTAACTCTTGGCATTCCACAAGAATTAAGCCAATTTTGCCGTAACTACCGTACTTATCATCCAAACTTGCAATTAAAAGTTTATGCTTATCTGATTGCCGAAAATGATTTAGTTCGTCATAGGAGTATGTATAACCCGTTGTATTCAATTGATTGGTTCTGACTGTTAATTCTTCGGCTCTTTGCAAATCCTCTTCCTGGGCAGAAGAGATAGTAAAAGTCATATTGAGTGTAGCTAAAAATTCTTCTTGAGTGCCGACAAAAGTTTTTTCAGAATTATTTCTAATTATATCACCAATATACATCAACCGTCTCAATTTTGAATCTTTCGTAATAAAACGAGGATTCATTTCTGGCAGAGCTAGCAAATTTGCTAGTTCAGCAGCATTGATACAAAGAACTTCAGGTAGTGAAAATTTTACTTCTTCTAATTCAAATAATTGGTCATCTATAAAAGCAAATGTATCAATACCTAAATTGAGAGACTTAGCAATTTCTTGAAGAGAACTTGACTTAGAGTTCCAGTTAATTTGGGGATAGAGGAAATATTCGTGTAATTCAAACTCTTGGAGTTGTGCCATTGCTTTAGCGGCATCATTTTTACTAGCAATAGATTGTAAAATGCCACGACTATCTAATGTTTTGATAATCTCGACTACCTCATCTCGCAAGTCAACGCAGTCATCTTCCAACAATACACCATCCCAAAGTGTATTATCTAAATCCCAAACTACACATTTAATAAATTTTTTCGCAGCTTGTTGATGATTTAAAACTTTTGCTTTGGTACTAATCATGTTTTCACATCCTTGCCGATAATTTTTGAGGCACAGTAGGAGTAGGTTGTGAGATATACTCTTGATAACCGTAATCTGCAATGGTTATCTCTTGTATTTGCGTGCTGCCTTCAATTATTTCCATGATTTTGGCATCTCGTAAATATCTAGCAACAGAATATTCACTTGTACAACCATTGGCACCGTGAATTTGTACAGCATCATTGGCGATTTTAGTTGCGGTTGTAGAGGCGAAATATTTAGCAATTGAAGTTTCCATTATGGAAGTGCGATCGCCAATTTGTTTAAGATAGCCAGCTTGATAGCACAATAACCTTGCTGCTTTGACATTAGCGATCATTTCAGTAATCATTTGTCGAATCAATTGATGTTCTTTTAGATAAACACCAAACTGCTTGCGTTCGCTTGTGTATTGAATACAAGCTTCTAGACAAGCTTGAGCAATACCAACAGAACCCCACGCTACACTATATCTTCCATAATCTAGTGCAGAAGAAGCGATATAAGAAAAACCAAAACCTAACTTACCTACTAAATTTTCTTGTG
>NZ_JAIVFR010000795.1 GCF_020829685.1 Nostoc sp. CHAB 5715
AACTATTTGAAACTTTGCAATCAGGTATCTGGACAGAAGTAATTAAACCAAAAGGTAAACCAATGAAGATTGCCAGTTTGCGGCGAGGCTTGCAGCGACAATACCTGGATATTTTGACTGGTATGGTGTTGCGAAAAGAATATGTCCCAGAAGATGCCCGGACTCTGGCGTGGTATAAACTCAAGCAACTAGATGAGAAACTCAAGGGGGTTAATTCAGATGATGAATATACCAAAGCGCACTTATTAGAAACGCGCGATCGCATTGAGAAAGTCTTAAATGCGCCGTTGCAAGGAAATTAAAAAGGGAGTGGGGAGTGGGGAGTAGGGAGTAGGGGGAATAATTTTTAATTGTTTCTCCCTCTCCCTTTTCTTCTTCCATCACCACTTTGGCAAAATACATTTAGAATGCCCACATAGACTAAAAAAAAAGTTTATTCCAGTAGTTAGATAGTTAAATGCTGAGGGCAACATAATAAATAGTTAAACTGCAAGCAAGAGGTTTATTGTTTGGCAACTGTTCAAGATTCTTTGGTAATAGCTAATCCGTTGCCATCGGGTGATGGATACACATGGACTCTTGCCTCTCGGTTGGGTGAGATGATTTCGGACATTGAGGCACAGTTTGGTAAGCGCGATCGCTCTTGGACGATTCTAGGAATTGAGTTTTGTGATAATGGCCCTAAAATATGGTTCCCAGGAGACTCTGAGCAGATTATAATTCAGCTTGGCCTCTCGGCAAAAGAAGATCCAGTTCAAGCCTTGTTTCAGCTAGCCCATCTATCTGTTCACCTTCTTGATCCTGGTGCTTCCAGTTTTGCAACTGTTTTGGAACAAGGGCTAGCAACACACTTCTCGCTCCAGTACATAGAGCAATTTAACTCTAATTACACCACTTCTAATACGAATTATGCGACTGCGGCGAGATTAACAGCACACTTGCTAGATATCAATCCGATGGCCATTAAGGAGCTTCGCTCAAGAGGTATCAAGATTTCACAAATTACCGCCAGTCAGCTTTTGGCAGTGTGTCCCAAATTGCCAAAGTCGATAGCTCTTGATCTTGTTACACCTTTTCATAATTGGATAGAGTGAAAAATTACAGCAGATTTCAAGTTGATGAAGTACACAAGCTAACTCTCAAAGCTAGGTATAAAGCGTGTTTTACTTCTAATTCACCAATTCTGACTTCTGAATTCTGCTGTATTTCTTGATCAAGTCCGCAAATATATGAAACTGAGCCAAGATAGGTTATGTCAGCTAGAGATAAATTTCACAATGTTGTGAAATCGGCATTACAAAAGGACGGGTGGCGAATTACTCATGACCCTTTGCTAATTCGCATAGAAAATATTACCGATATGTACATTGACTTGGGGGCAGAGAGAATTATTGGTGCAGAAAGAGAGGGACAAATAATAGCGGTTGAAGTTAAAAGTTTCATCGGCACTTCAACTATTTCTGAGTTTCATACTGCGGTGGGACAGTTTATTAATTATCGATATGCTCTAGAAGAGATAGATTCTGAGCGAGTTTTGTATTTAGCAGCGCCCTTAAACACTTATAACGATTTTTTAAATAAACCATTTATTAAAACTATTATCCAACGCAGTCAAATTAATCTGATAGTTTATGATGTGGAAACGGAGGAAATTACCCGATGGCAGATTTAGATAAATATCGAAAGTGTATTCAGCAATTACTTACAGAATATGCTCAACGTACCTCCTCCAATAATGAAATTGAAGCTCAAACAATTTTTGACATAGAACAAGACCATTACCAACTGATATATATTGGTTGGCAAAATAGACGTAGGGTTTTTGGCCCTGTAATGCATTTTGATATCAAAAACGGCAAAATTTGGATTCAGTGGAATGGTACAGAAGAGGATGTAGGTGAGCAATTGGTAGCGATGGGAGTACCAAAACAAGATATTGTAGTTGGATTTCACCCGCCTTATATCCGGCAGTATACAGATTACGCCGTGGGATAAAGGCTTGTTACCTAAGTGATATTAAATTTACAATTGAAACAAATAAAAGATGGATAAATGAGCCTTAAAAAAGCGATACAGATATCAGAAGATAGTTCATTAACTTGTATAACACCATTAATATATTCATATAGCGAAAAAAACTTTTGACTATTTGATTGTTTCCAGTGTTGAAAGTCTTTTAGCTCGGTCGTCTGAAGCTGAAACATATTTTCCTCATTTGTCAAAAATCTGTATAGGCGAAGGTATTTTAAATAAAAAACTCAAAATGAGGCAGCAGATGATAAATTTTCCTCCTGCTACCTCTGCTTTCTCCTAACTACTCAACGCCTTTAAGAACCGTTGCAAACTCTTAAACACACTGGGCTTTTTCGCTGGTGCAGCGTCTGTTGTTGTTTGCGGTTGTCCTTTTAAAAGGATGAGATCCAACTCATCACCCGATGGTTTTTTGGGTAATTCGGCAATTCTTTGATATTCGCCGCCGGTTTCCAACCAAACTTCCCACTGTCCTGGGTAGCAGCGATATAGGGCGGTTTCATCGTCTACGGGGCGGAGGTAATAGGCAGATTCAATGGTACTGATAAAGCGATCGCGGACTTTTCTAGCTGTATAACCAATGCCCACAGTTCCAGCATCTTCTAGGCGGGGATTTAACAAGACTAAAGGGCGATCGCCTATTACTTCACATAACTTTTCCAACTGCGGTACTTCTACGGAAGTGGGGGCGATGAATAAGAAAATCTCATCCTCTGGCTGAATTTTTGTCTGCAAAGAAGCAGCCCTTCCCGTACCAATATCTAAAATTTGAAATGGTGCATCACCCCAATCGCGTCGGGCTAAAGCCGCAGCCCCAGCATCAGCAAAGAAAATCTTCAAACGAGAATCATATTCTGTAAACAGTGGCAGAAATTGTTCCGCCACCGGCATAAACTTGAGTTCTGGGAACAGAAACTCAACTTGTATGCGAGTACAGCCATCTGCAAGGGCAGCTTGGACGGCTAGACGAGATTGAGCGATCGCATCTTCAAGACTATTGGGAAGTTGACTCATACTTTGTTATGTGGTTTTAGCATTACTTTTATTGTTCCAGTATTAGCTCTTATTGAGTAGGCAGACGATGACAATCAACTCCAGGGCAGCCGTGACATAGAGAACTGTTAAATTAGCTAGTTTTTTGGGTGTTAAGTAGTTTCTCGCTCATAGCTCTGCAAGCAGCCGCTATTTGGAAATTTTTAGCTGTCATCAGTAACATCTTCATGTGTGGAAACAGGTAATGGCTGTCCAAGAGACAACAAGCTGCTTTGTTGTAACTTCTCCTCAATTTGCCTTAACATTACTTCTAGTTCCACTCTTGGGCTGGTTTGTAAACCAAGACACTGTGCAATTCCATCCGCATCTGTACTCCAACGCTTTGTAAGTTGAATACGATAACCTGAAGCTTCAGCAAGCAACTCGTAGGAGTGAAAATGCATAGGATTTCCAAGATGAGCATCTTGAATATGTTCTCAAGAAGCCGAAATGGGCAGATAATAATGTTCCGGGCTTCTCTACCGTAAGAAACTGTGCATG
>NZ_JAIVFR010000796.1 GCF_020829685.1 Nostoc sp. CHAB 5715
CCAAAACGCTCAAAAGATATCACCACGCTCTATGAGCAAACGTGGTGAGTTTGGGAACCTGTGCAAACAGGATATTAAGGCTGTAAGGTCTTAAGAATCTCCTCGCCTTTAGGCAGGAGAGTGTCAAGGAGATTACACAATGAGTTCCGTCAGTACCATAATTGAACAGCATACGGCAAAGGTTGGAGAGTTAACATTGGCATATTTACAGGCAGGGTCAGGCGATCCATTAGTGTTACTGCATGGATTTCCTCAACATTCGCACATGTGGCGGAGTATTATGCCAACTCTCGCTGAACGTTTCACCGTTATCGCTCCAGATCAGCGCGGCATGGGAGGTTCCTCCATTCCTGCCAGTGGTTATGACAAACGCACAATGGCCAGCGACATTTACCAACTGGTGCATGAGGTGTTGGGCTGCGATCGCATTCACCTCGTTGGCTATGACCAGGGTGCAGGAACTGCCTATGCCTACGCTGCTACTCATCCCGAAGCTGTACGCCGTCTGGTTTTGGCTGAGTTTGTCTTCCCTGGCTTTGGCTATGAAGAATATATTGCACCGAAGCGCGGTTGGGACAATGGCTGGCAATTAGTCGCCTTCACGGTTCCCGACCTTTGCGAACGATTCATTGCTGGTCGAGAGCGTGATTTGCTGTCGTGGTATTTCCAAATTCACTGCCACAAGCCCAATGCGGTCAGTACAGAAGATTTTGAGATTTATGTGCGGGCGTTGCAGCGTCCTGGGGTACTACGGGCTGGATTCAACTATTTCGCTGCCGTGTGGGACGACTCAGAACACAATCAAGAACTGGTGTCGAAAGGGAAATTGACCTTCCCAGTCCTGCAAATTGGTGGTGAGAAGGCAGTTGGAGCATTTGGCTTACCGTCTGTACAGCAGCTTGCCAGCAATGTTCGTGGACAGGTAATTGAAAAAGCAGGTCACTGGCTGACGGAGGAACAACCTGCTGCTTTTGCGATCGCCTTGCTCGACTTCTTTACCCAGGAGTAGGAATGGCAAGATGACCAATGTGTTAATCGTTTACAGCACATCGATAGGTAATACGCCGAGAAAGTTTTGTCCTGGAAAAGCAACTTCAAAAGTGACCAAATCGTAAATTACAATAAAGAATTTTAATCCCTTCTCCCAAAAGAAGACGCTGCGCGAACGGGTGATGCTCGATAACTCGCTCTAAGCGAAGCCATGCCGTTGGCGAAGCCTCTCGAAGAGAAGGCTTTACGCTGTGCTAAGAGCAATCGCTCATGGCGAAAACCCCCAAGACCCACCGCGCTGCTTCATTAAAATCTAAAATACAAAATTTTTATGAGAGCCACAGTTCCCATTGTTGCATCTGAGCAAGCAAGCCAGCAAATTTCCACCCTGCGGCGCTTTTTGCAATACCTGCTACTTTATCGCAAAGAAATTCCCATTGCCTTGACATTAGTGTTTATTGGTGCTGTAACCCAGGCAATTGGGCCGTTTTTCCTCGGTTGGTCGATTGATCACCTAATTAAACAAGGGAATTTGCAAGGACTGCTACTGTTATTAGGGCTACTAGCGCTAAACTACGGACTTGGCGTCTTGGCAATCCGGGGTCAAATTATTCGAGTCGGCTGGATTATGCAGCGATTGCTGGCTCAACTGAGGCAAGATATTTTCACTAAAATCCAAAGTTTGCCACTCAGCTTTTTTGATCGCAGCGAAGCAGGCGATTTAATGAGCCGCCTGCTGAATGATGTCAATACTGTAAATCAAGCATTTGGACTGACGATCGCGCAAATGCTGGGTAATACTTTCAGTTTGGTAGGTATAATCATTGCAATGCTTTCTATCAACCTAAAACTCGGTTTGTTGAGCAACCTGGTTGTGCCACTGATGATTTTTACCACCAGCTTGTTTGCACGTTGGGCAAGAGCCAGGTTTCGCGTAACCCGACAAACTATTGGACAACTTTCCGCCAAGTTAGAAGAAGATATTGGCAGCGTCAGAGAAGCACAGGCATTTAATCGTGTACAGATGAATATTGAAGAGTTCGACGTTCTTAACGCTGCCAATAGAGATGCTAACGTCGAGGCTGTAGCAATTACTTCGGCCTTTTTGCCCTCCATTGATTTCCTCAACACACTCGCAACCGCAGGCGTGCTGGCTTATGGTGGCTATCTCGCGGTAACGGGAGCTGCAACAGTGGGTGTGGTGACATCTTTTTTACTTTACGTCCAGCAGTTTTTCCGCCCAATCCAAATTCTCAGCCAGTTTTACACCCAAGCTCAATCTGCCTTCGCCGGATTAGAGCGAATCTTTCTATTGCTAGATGAACCGTCACAACTCAAAGACGCACCCGATGCCACAGAAATGCCGCCTATTCAGGGTGAAGTCACATTTGATCATGTCAAGTTTGGCTACAACCCAGATCAATTGGTTCTCAAAGGGGTGAATTTGCACGCCTATCCAGGGCAGATGATTGCATTAGTAGGGCCGACCGGTTCGGGAAAAAGTACAATTATTAACTTGATTTTGCGCTTCTACGATGTATCTGGCGGTGCAGTGAAAATTGATGATATTGATGTGCGTAGCGTTACTCAAGCAAGTCTGCGGCGACAAATTGGCATCGTTCTACAAGACAATATTTTGTTTAGCGGCACTGTAGCCGAAAATATAGCTTTTGGCGCTCCTTACGCCACTCAAGCTGATATCGAAGCGGCTGCACAACTAGCAAATGTGCATGAGTTCATTACTTCACTACCACAGGGTTATACAACTCAATTGGGTGAACGGGGCGCACCCCTAAGTCAAGGACAGCGACAACTAATCAGTATTGCTCGTGCGGTGTTGATTAATCCCCAAATTCTGATTCTTGATGAAGCAACCAGCAGCATTGACACGCGTACAGAAGCGCTAGTACAAACTGCGATCGCTCGCTTGTTGCAAGGTCGTACCAGCTTCGTAATTGCCCACCGCCTCAGTACAGTTACCCAGGCAGATAAGGTATTAGTAATTCAGCAGGGAGAAATTGTAGAGCAGGGTACTCACGCCGAACTCATCAATCAGCAAGGTGTCTATGCTAACTTGTATGCTCTACAACTGGGTGCAGCAGACACAACGGTTATTCAAAACGAAAAGTAAAATATATTTGAACATTTGAATGAGTATAGGACTTACGCACTATACAAATTGGCTATTATGTGCATAATGATTGGTTCAGAATACAAGTCCGTTGGTTCAGAATACAAGTCCGTTGGTTCAGAATACAAGTTCGTTGGTTCAGAATACAAGTCCGTTGGTTCAGAATACAAGTCCGTTGGTTCAGAACACAAGTTCGTTGGTTCAGAATACAAGTCCGTTGGTTCAGAACACAAGTTCGTTGGTTCAGAACACAAGTCCGTTGGTTCAGAACACAAGTTCGTTGGTTCAGAATACAAGTCCGTTGCTTCAGAATACAAGTCCGTTGGTTCAGAATACAAGTCCGTAGCGATCGCATTCGTAAAGCCATCATTACCCGGTCAAAATCGATAATACTCTGAGACAACCAAATATCCTTATGCACATAATAGACAATTTGTACA
>NZ_JAIVFR010000797.1 GCF_020829685.1 Nostoc sp. CHAB 5715
ATTCTTAAATTTGAAAGCACCTTACTTTGAACTTCAGCAGGAGTTAGACGCAGCTTACAGACGAGTCATGGAGTCTGGCTGGTATATTCTTGGGCAAGAAGTGGAGGCGTTTGAAGCAGAATTTGCTGCATACTGTGGAACTCAGTATTGTGTCGGAGTTGGCAACGGGTTAGAAGCCCTGCATCTCATTCTGCGGGCTATGGAAATTGGTCAGGGGGATGAAGTTATTGTACCAGCTAATACTTATATCGCCACCTGGTTAGCAGTTTCCTATGCAGGAGCTATCCTGGTTCCGGTTGAGCCAGATGAAAAAACTTACAACATAAATCCGGAGCAAATTGAAGCAGCAATTACACCAAAGACGAAGGCGATTTTGGCAGTTCATCTCTACGGTCAACCAGCTAATATGGATCTGATTAACGCGATCGCAAAACGTTATCAGCTAAGGGTAATTGAAGATGCTGCTCAAGCTCACGGAGCACGCTACAAAGGGCGACGTGTTGGTGGTTTAGGAGATGCAGCCGGGTTCAGCTTTTACCCAGGTAAAAACTTAGGAGCATTAGGTGATGGTGGAGCAGTCACGACGAATGATTGTCATTTGGCAAATAAAATTCGTTTGCTAAGAAACTATGGTTCTCGTGTTAAATACTTCAATGAAATGAAAGGCTTCAATAGCCGACTTGATGAGCTACAAGCTGCCTTTTTAAGGGTGAAGCTAACTAAGCTTGATGAGTGGAATGCTCGCCGTGCTTGGGTAGCTAACCAGTATCTTGAAAAACTCTTCAGCGTAACAGATTTAACCCTACCTTTTGTTTCTGCCTGGGCAGAGCCAGTATGGCACTTGTTTGTAGTACGTCATCCAAAGCGTTCTGATTTAGAGAAACATCTGAAAGATGCGGGAATTGGCACTTTAATTCATTATCCTGTTCCATCCCACTTATCTGATGCGTATATAGAAGAACAGCATTTAAGCAGTTTTCCTATTACAGAACAAATGGCTAAAGATGTTCTGAGCCTACCGATAAGCCCCCATATGACGGATGAAGAGGTTATGAGAGTGATAGAAGTTTTACAGGAAAGCGTAACTGCTAACTGTAACAAAGTCGGCTTATTGATGGGAAGACAAGTGGTCGCGTCATAAGTATAAGCTTTTGAATAATGTTCATGATTTGCAGAGATTTCTTAGTCAATTAGGATGCAGCAAGATGCAGACATTTTTAGTAACTGGTGGAGTTGGTTTTATCGGTTCTAACTTCATTTTGAAGGCTAGAAAAGAGCGGTGGGCTAACATTATTAATCTAGACAAGCTAACCTATGCCAGCAATCCTCAAACTTTAGCTCAATTGCAGGATGATCCTGGATATCATTTTGTCCGTGGAGACATCTGCAATATCGAGCTATTGGGTTCTCTTCTAAAGCAGTACCAACCAAACGCAATTATTAACTTCGCTGCTGAGAGCCACGTCGATCGCTCAATCCTTAGTCCTCAGGATTTTATTCAAACGAACATATTGGGAACATTCCAACTTTTAGAAGCTAGCAAAGCTTACTGGGAAAAATTATCTCTGCAAAAGCGAGAGCAATTTCGTTTCTTACATATATCCACTGATGAAGTGTACGGCTCATTAGGTCCAAAAGATCCAGCCTTCCGGGAAGATACTCCTTATGCTCCCAACAGTCCCTATGCTGCGTCAAAAGCAGGATCTGACCATCTTGTACGAGCTTACTATCACACCTATGGTCTCCCCACTTTAATAACCAACTGCTCAAACAACTACGGTCCACGCCAGTTTCCTGAAAAACTGATTCCCTTGATGATTCTTAATGCTTTGAATGGTAAACCTTTGCCAATCTATGGTGATGGACAGAATATCCGAGACTGGTTGTATGTTGTGGATCACTGCGAAGCTCTCTATCTAGTTTTGCAATCCAGTCATATTGGAAAAACTTATAACATTGGTGGCAACAACGAGCAGACAAACCTAACAGTCGTTGAAAAAATTTGTACAATCCTTGATGAGTTGGCACCCAAACCCAACTTTAGCTACTCTTCTCTGATTACTTTTGTAAAAGACCGCCCCGGTCATGACCGACGGTATGCAATAGACTGCAACAAAATTTGCTCTGAGTTGGGCTTTGAGCCAAAGGAGGACTTTGATAGTGGTTTACTAAAGACAATTCAGTGGTATCTGAGTCATCCAATATGGGTAAAGCAAGTTCAATCAGGCGATTACCAAACTTGGATTAAGCAAAACTATCAAGACAGAATAACAGCTGTACATTAAAGAATTGTTGTCCAATTTTTAAAGAATTCTTGTCACTTTTTTAGTACGCCTTACACAGCTAAAATTAGCTCTGAATAAAGGATTGCATTTTTGGTCATTAATTCTTTAAAGTGAACAATAATTATTTAATCGACAACAGCGCTATCACGAAGAGCAAGATTTTAAACCATTTGAGGAATTAACGATGAAGGGCATTATTCTAGCTGGCGGTTCTGGTACACGGCTTTACCCTCTCACCCAGGTAATGAGCAAACAGCTCATGCCTGTTTACGATAAGCCAATGATCTACTATCCCTTGTCCACTCTGATGTTGGCTGGGATTCGTGATATCCTCATTATCTCTACGCCCACCCACCTGCCATGAATCCTGTCTTGCTATTGGTAAACCAAACACTTGAAGAGCGGAAAGAGTTATCATTTCCTATAGACAAGTTTCTCCAGGTAGTCCCACCATTTATGGTTTTATACCATCCAGTTCCATTGCCTCTGACAAACCCGATACTATGATCAAAAAAATAAAAGCCATCATAAGGGCTGAGTACTCCCGATATGTGCTGCCATGTATTACCCCCGTCGGTTGTTCTATACAATTTGTAATCTTCATCAAAGTACCTGGGATTTAACGGGCAGGGTCGCACTGGGCAGTAGCTTGAGCTAATCTCAAACATATCCTTATATTGATATAGTGAAACACCGTAAGATTTAGCAAATGCCTGTAACACCTGATCTGTATAGGCGCGGATCTTGCCAGCCGTTAGCCCAAAACAGTGAATTGGTTCTAAGCGGCAAATCGGTTTTTGCCCCAGCCAGAGTTCTGCCGACATAGCGTGTAATGGTTTATCCCCCGGTTCTTTATACAAATACAGCACTGCAAAATATGTTGTTGGTGGTTCGACTGTTACTGAATCAAGTTCTGCTGAATTCTTCTGGGAGCGGTGGCGATAGAATGAGCGGCGATTGTGGCAAATGCGTGGATTCCAACACCCGTCCCCTTGTGGCCCATGCAGTAGTTTGGCTTGAGTTGTTGGTAATTTGGAGCATAGCTGACATTTGGGATCAAGTGGCTTGGGCATAGTCTACTCTGCTTCCTCTTCACCAATCGCACGATAGTAGGCAGCGATCGCCGCTGATTGTTCACTGCGAAGTGTATAGCGTCGAAAGGCTTTCTCACTTTGATGTCCAGTCAGCTTACGGGCATGAAATGGGTCAACACCCAACAGTAATAAATCAGTAGCGTAGGTGTGGCGAAAGGAGTGAGGATGTAAATCAAC
>NZ_JAIVFR010000798.1 GCF_020829685.1 Nostoc sp. CHAB 5715
CCGTTTATCAATTAAAGTACGGATTACTCTCAAATTATCTCATTCAACAATTGAAACGTCCCGTCCTTCCCATGTTTCTGGTCTAGCTCTTTCGACGCGATCGCCTGTGACAGTTGCGTAAGTCCTGATTTAGTTCAACAACTAAAGCGTCCCAATGTTCCCATGTTTGCCTTTTAGGTTGTTTGGCGCTCGGCACGGCTACGCCGCACCATTGCTTGTGACAGTTGCGTAAGTCCTGACAAAGCTTTCAGAAAGGGGATAAAGTAATACCTGTGTACTACTACATGGCGATCGCAGTGTGCCAGTTGCGTAAGTCCTGTACCTGAAAATAGCTGTAAATATGGTTTAGCGCATCTTCATACAGAATTGGTATTAAAACTTACGCATTGACAAGAAATGCCAAATATGGATAAGTTTAAAAACCACATCTTTCGTAAGGGCAAAGCATTGCTGTGCCTCTACAGCACGTGATTTCGGCATTGTGAGAAACAGATTCTTCTGGCAAGTTTTTCACCAGAAGTGGTAATCATTGGGGTCTTAAATCGTTAGATAATTCCACAATACCCGTAGAGCCATCAATCCTTACCCGTTGACCATCTTGCAGTAGCCATGTAGCGCCTTGAACATCCATAACTGCGGGAATCCCATACTCACGAGCAACGATCGCACCGTGAGAAAGCCGTCCACCAGCTTCGGCAATTAATCCTCCAGCCCTTAATAACAAAGGTGCCCAGCCGGAATCTGTGTAAGGTACTACCAGAATCGTATCTCGATCAATCTCCGGCACATGTTGTAAATTTCGCAACACTTTAACCCTGCCTTCAGCTTGTCCCTGACTGGCTCCAATCCCTTGTAAAATTTGGTCAGAGTAAAGTGCAGAGGGAGCTAAGGGGTGAGGAGGTGTATTGCCGTAGACTAAAAGGGGTACTTGAATGATCTCGCTATCTTGGGCAAATTGCGATCGCCTCGATTCCACTAACTCATCTAACTCCTCAATTAACCTAGAATCGTCATCCACAATTAAACGCCGCACTTCATCAAATTCTAGAAAAAAGATATCTCCTGTTTTCTTGAGTAAGCCGGACTTTAACCAAATCTTCTCTAAAGCTACAAAACTCCAACGCAATTGAGCCAAAAGCCGTGAATAAACTTCGGTAACTCGTCCCTTGATATCCACACGCCGTTGCACAAATCCACGTTTGCGCTTACCAGCAAAAATGCTATTTATTGCGTCTTTAGCGCCTGATTGTGGTTCGTTCCCCTGCATTAACTGCACAAACATCTGCTTAATCATCTGGGGATTTTCCCGCCAAGTAGGAACGGAAATATCAGTTCCCACTTCACTTAAATAGCCGTAATCCTGAAGCAATTCGTCAAATTCTCGCAGGATCTTTTCTCCCTCTGGGGTTTGCTTTAATTGCTCAAATACCTGTTGTGGTTCAAACTCAAGCAATACTTGTTTGGCATCTGTTGCTAAAGCACTCAGCGATCGCAATGCCGCCACCTCTGGAGTAACGCTATTATCAATTTGCCCATCCTTCACCCGAAAAATCGCTTGCCGCACGGCAGCACTTAAGGGAGCTAAAATACTGTAATATGTCGCATGACGTAGCAACTCTAAAATAAAGTCAATTCTGATTAGCAGCTTGGCTGGTTCAAAGTTATCTATATCTTCTTGCGCTAACTGCGACAACCCAGGAATGAACCGTTTGTGATAATCCTGCTTGAAGTCTTTTTCTAAACTTAATTCCCGCCTCAGCAACTTCCCTAGTCCTGGCAAATTTTCCCAAGTTGACTGCAAGGACGGTTTACTTAATTTAGCTCCTCTAGTTAAAAATTCCAAACTTTCCGGCGGCAATCCCATGCGGAGAAAAATATCTCCTAAGAGGGATGCATTAAAGTAGGCTCTGGAATAATGCAGAGTTGCTGTTTCAGTGAAATCTAACCCTAAAGCGCGATCGCCCAAAACTAGAGTAAAAAATTCTCCCCAAACTCCACAAGTTAAAGGACGATTAATCGACCATGTTAAGGGGTGAATTACTCCGGGAATCACTTCGGCGGCGATTTTGCGTGTCCAGATGGGTAGTAGAGTGGTGATCGGTCGAGATTGCAACACCCAGAGTGTTTGACCGTCATAACTCCATTCCATATCTTGAGGAGTGCCATGATAACGTTTTTCGAGTCGATAAGCTAAGTATGCAACTTGCTTAATTAATGCTTGTGGGACTCGTCCTTGACCCTCTAATTGCACAGAGGAAGAATTTTCTGTTTCAATGACAAAAGCGCGATATTGTTCTGGTGTGACTTTTCCCGAAACGACTTGCGTCGGGCTACCTGGAAGGGCTTCAATGATGATTGCATCACCTTGCCCAGTAATGGGATCGCGGCTGAAAGCTACACCAGAATATACACTTTGGACTTGTTGTTGAATCAATACAGCCATTGCTGTATCCTTTAAACCGCGATCGCGCCGATATTGCACAGCAGATGGATGATTGTAGGAAGCTTGAACTTGAGCGATCGCTGATTGTAATGCCTCTGGGCTGGTAACATTTAAAACTGTTTCATACTGTCCAGCCGCAGAAGCGTGAAATGAATCTTCTCCAATAGCAGAAGAACGTACCACCAAGGGAGATAATTCTGATGGCTGGAGAAATGTCAACATTTGGGGATCGTCGATTGGGGCGAGTACCCATCCCTTAGGGACTGGATAACCCCAGCGCTTAATTTGAGATAATGTAGCCGCCTTTTCTCCGACAATCGCAGCATCCAACTCTTCATCTAAAGAAACCATCGCGCGATCGCCGCGCAAAAATTTCAACATCGCAAGAGATTCTGTTTGTGCCTCTTGGGCTGGCAGATTCATATCATCAGGAATTTTAGTATAAATCCAGCCCATTAAACCAGCTAAGGCTATAGCAGCAAGCATTCTGGGGTAATCACTAATGTGGAGAATCATCACAAACAGAGGAAAGAGAAGCAAGACCCCAAATTTTACTACCTTTCTCGATTGCAGAATTGTAAAGCTAATACCTGCAAAGAAGGATACAAATATTGCCACAAGAGGATCATGTACGACAAATCCCCAGACAACATTTGTCGTACCTGCCCCTCTACCTATCCAGTATCTACCAAATACCAGAGCGATCAGGGCGATTAATTACCAAGACGATCCCTCTGGAAAGAAAACGCGGGTGAGTAAGACTGCAGCAACTCCTTTAAAAGCTTCTGACAAGACTGCCAGAATTCCGACAAATCTACCGCCATGATAAAAGGCAGCTGATACACTAATGTTTCTTGTACCAACTTGTGATAATTGCTTGCCCGTAAGCGCGTAAGCGATCCATGCAATCAGGGGTAATCCGCCCAAGAGGGGGCAGACAATTAAAATAACTAAGACACCCCAAGGTTCAAACATTCTGGATTTTGGACTTTAGATTTAAATTTTCCATCTAAAACCTTAAATCTAAAATCTAAAGTTTTTCTAAAATTTTTAATGGTAATTAGGGCGTTTTTATTTGCTAGTTGCTAAATGGACACTTGGCTAA
>NZ_JAIVFR010000799.1 GCF_020829685.1 Nostoc sp. CHAB 5715
GGTTCTAGCGTTTCAAATTTATATTTTTTTACCTCTTCAATCTTTTTTTCTTCTACTGACTTTCCCGGCACATAACCTACCTTTAAGCAACGCAAACCAATTCTTTTTAAAAATTCTCTCACTTGTGTTGGACTGCGCTTAACACCAGTTATTTTTTCAATGGCATCACTCGCTTCTGCAATACTTGAAGCCGGGGATTTTTCAAAATGCTCTTTCAAAATATCACTATATTGATTTAACTCACTTGGTCGTCCTTTATATTCGACTTTTTTGAGTTCTTCTACTCTTCCTGATTGATATTGTTTAATATATATTGTTAAGGTTGTTTTCGATATTTTGCACAAACTACAAATGTCTTTATGTCTTATACCCTGACTTTTTAGATACAGAGCTTCCATTTTTTTCTGTACTAATGAATGAGGATGATGATATCTTTCATAGTGCAGCTTATCAATGTCTTCTTGCGTAAAATTTATTCTCAACATCAGACTTATCTCTTAATGGCAGCCTCTTGATTATTTTGTTTATAATACTTGTTTTTGTCGCTGCATCAAAGTCTAATCTTTAGCCGTTTTTAGTATAAATATATTTATGAGCAACCAGCCTTTACGATTTGTATCGTCAAGCTATGAGTTACTTTATAGATATAATTCCCTAGCCAAGAAGCTAATTAACATGAAGGTAGCAAAAATTCAGAAATTTAGTGAATCTATGAGAAACTTTCTGGTTCAACACCAAGCGCCTTCAACCTTTGGGCTAACATTTTCACCTGTTGTTCTGCTTCCACCCGTCGCTGTTCTTCAAAAGCTATGCGTTCTTCGGCTTCCCTAATGCGTTCTTCTGGTGTCAGCAATTTTTGCCCTTCCTCGTCATACCAGTACAGCCATTCCCGCACTATACCTTGATAAATTCCCCGTTCTCGCCCAATTCCTAAACTAATTTCTGGTAGCCAAACGGGATTTCCTGACATTAAAATATATTCCCCATCAACTAGGTGATACACCTCCAAAGGCGACTTTTTACGCCGAAGGGGACTATATACAACGTAGTACAAAATTTCTAATTCTTTTGCATAAAATTCTTTCTTGGTGTTATATTCTTCCCGATATATTTGGGAAACAACTTCTAGCGCTAAGATTGGCTGCTTCTTTTCTTCCCACAGCACATAACTTAGGCGCAAGTCCTCATCAATGAAGCGTTTAACTTCTAAGCTGAGAAACCCATCAGGGACAATTGCTGGTTTGTCTGGGTCAAAATAAATACCCATGTCAACACCAAAAAACCAATCCCAGCGATCGCACCAAACCAAAGCTAGTATCGTTTTCAGCAAGCCGGGAATTAAATTTTGGAGTTCATTATTCACAGCAGTATCATCTGAGTCGGGTAGTTCTTCGGAAGATGGCAAACAATGCAGTGGATTGTAGTTTAACATGAGCGGTTTTGCCAAATCTGATTTTAGATAGATTGTAGATAATCTATTGATGTGCGATCGCAGCGCAAGAATAAAGAACCATTTTTAGCGACGCCAAATAGCCCGTCGTAGACATCGCCTGTGGATCTTTTGTCAATATTCACAGACTTGTGATTGCAAAATTTTACATTAAATTCATGGTTTTTCGATACTTATTACTAGAATCTCTAACTGACAATAGCAAAAAAGGGCAGGTACAAAACCCGCCCTCAAATCAATGAATATTTGAACTAAACTAGCGATTTAGGGTGCATTCAAAAAAACCTTTGGCGCTTATTTTTTCCTTTTGCAAATGTCAGCACAGTTTTTAACGCATGATTTATGAATGCTATAGTTGAGCAAAGCAAAACTCAATGTTAGGATTTTTTCAAAATTATTATCTGAAATCAATTCATGACTAATTTTAGCGATGTCTACGACGGGCTACGCCTACGCGCTGATTTTGATAGCCCTTGGAAAGAAATTATAGAAGCTTATTTTCCCCAAGCAATGCATTTCTTTTTCCCAGAAAATTCTGCATTAATTGATTGGGAACGTCCCTACGAGTTTTTAGATAAAGAATTTCAACAAATAGCTCGTGAAGCTGAACAGGGTAAGAGATATGCCGATCAATTAGTCAAAGTTTGGCAAACCCAAGGGGAAGAACTTTGGTTATTAATCCATGTTGAAATTCAGACACAAAAAGAAGATAACTTTCCTAAACGGATGTTTACCTACAATTTTCGCATATTTGACCGCTTTGATAAACCAGCAATAAGCCTTGCAATTCTCTGCGATCCAAACCGCGAATGGCGACCAAGCAATTACAGTTACAATTATCCCAATACTCGCTTAAATTTTGAATTTGGCAGTATTAAACTTTTGGATTACGAAAATCGCTTTCATGAGTTAGAAAATAGCGATAATCCATTTGCAACTGTCGTCATGGCGCATTTGAAAACGCAGCAGACACGCTCATCACCCGAACAACGCAAAATATGGAAATTTAGCTTAATTCGCAGACTATATGATTTGGGCTTAGGAGAGCAGGATATTCGCAACCTATATCGATTTATCGATTGGGTTATGATATTACCAAAGGCATTGGAAAATCAGTTTTGGGAAGAGTTTAAACAATTTGAACAGGAGCGGACTATGAGATATATAACTACAGGTGAGCGCATCGGCTACGAGCGCGGAAAACAAGAAGGTGAACAACAGCTTATTTTAAGGTTACTACAAAGACGAGTGGGAGAATTATCACCAGAATTGCAAGAGCGCATCAAATCTCTTTCTTTAAATCAATTAGAAAACCTTGGTGAAGCTTTGTTAGATTTTACTGCTATGGAAGATTTAGTTAACTGGTTACAAACAAATCAATCAGCTTCAAATCTATTTTTATGAAAGTTGAGCAGGAGCGGACTATGAGATATATAACTACAGGTGAGCGCATCGGCTACGAGCGCGGAAAACAAGAAGGTAAAAAAGAAGGTAAACAAGAAGGTGAACAATGGCTTATTTTAAGGTTACTACAAAGACGAGTGGGAGAATTATCACCAGAATTGCAAGAGCGCATCAAATATCTTTCTTTAAATCAATTAGAAACCCTTGGCGAAGCTTTGTTGGATTTTACTGCTAGGGAAGATTTACTTAACTGGTTGCAAACAAATCAATCAGCTTAAAATCTATTTTTATGAAAATTGTAAAAAATACATCTACTCACTTACCGATACAGAATTTTTTTAATTCAGTTCGATGATTTGTTTTTACTTTACCGAATCAAACGTTACGAGTGAGTAACAAAAAGGGCAGGTACAAAACCCGCCCTCAAAGCGATAAATATTTAAACTAAACTAGCGATCGCTACTTAATTACCAATTTTGGGCGCACTCAAAGAAACCTTGAGTGTTTCTTGTTTTTGCTGTGCTAATGTCGGCACGGAATCACGCAATCTTGCTGTCAATTGTACAGTTGTCATCCCTTGGCTAAATCTCACTGGCTGGAGGATATGTTCACACCAATACTGGGCTTGGCTCATCTGTGAACCTGACACCATTTGCCCACTCACGTTAGAAATTAATTCGATTTTGGGAGTAG
>NZ_JAIVFR010000079.1 GCF_020829685.1 Nostoc sp. CHAB 5715
CCAAAATTTCCGTACCAATGTAGATACTGGTGCAGTCACTGTCGATACACCCCTAGCTTATGCTACTGATGATGTGAACGCCACAGTTGACCCCAACATTACCGGTGCCGCTTACACAAATTCAGTTGCTGGAGCCACATCAACTCAACTTTTTGGCATTGACTACGATCTTGACGTGTTAGTACTGCAAAACCCACCCAATGATGGCACTCTCAGAACAGTGGGCAAGCTTGGTGTTAACTTTGCACCGATAAGCGGGTTCGACATCTTTACAAATGCACAAGGCAGAAATACTGGCTATGCACTGTCTGGTTCAGTTCTTTACACTATTAACCTATCTACTGGCACTGCAACTCAAATCGCCAATGTACCTAAAGGTAACTTCATTGGTTTAGCCGTTATATCAAAGTAGGCATCCCCAAGCTCGACTTGATCTATTAGACATCTCCGAAAATGAATGTAGAGACGTTGCATTGCAACGTCTCTACAAGGGTTTCAGGTAACGCATAATTAATTTCTGGAGATGTCTAAGCCGTCGAATTCACGTTCTTTTTAAGGGGAGCCAGCGACGGGTACGCAGGGGTCTCCCCAAGTGGAGCGACTGGCGTGGGTTAGGGGGAATCTTTATACAACTTGATACTTTTCAAACAACCTCTAAGACGCAGCAGAGATTAACTGACCAATACGCTTGAGAATTTGCAAAACGTCGTACAGTTCTCTCGCGGATGCAAACGGAGCAAAGACTCTTGACAAATCGTACTGTGGTGTATTTGTTTGCGTCACTTTGACAAATAAAATATCATCTCCATTCGTCACCACCCCAAACACAGGTTTACTGGGGTTGGGGTTAGCCATCATATAAGCTAAGGCTTGCGGTACAGCCGCCCAAACTGACAGTGTGGTTTTTTTCGACTCCAACACCATCACCCACAACTGATCTTGTAACACTAAAACGTCAATCCGCCCGCGCAGTATTTCCTCGCCATCATCCAGCACTAGTTCGACGGATGATTCAGCCTTAATTCTGAAAGGAGGATCGTAAAATCCAGAGAGTGCAAGTATTGGTGACACCAACAACAATATAACTGTCCCTTCTAGTAAATCACCTCCGGCACGGTGATAAAGATACCTGCGCCGCACGACATCCACAGAGGCTTTTTCCGCTTCTGTAATTTCAGACAATCCCTCATACCACTCTGGAAAAAATTTCTCGTCTTCAACACGGACAAAACCGAATCGGTTTTCTGCATCCTGAAGAGTGGTAATCGCTTCTGTAATTGCTGCCGTTTGTGTCATTGCTTTTAGGTAACAGTTGCTTTGCTACATTATCAACATGGGCGGATCTTTAATTATCGCCAATTGGCGCGACGCCGAATAGCCCGCACTTCGGCATGGTTCGACTCCGCTCACCAGCCGCTCAGTGACCAGAAATAAAAAGGTACAAGCCCACTTCGGCTACGCTCAGTGCATCGCCTAAATTTATTTATGGAAAATAAAAAAATATGTATGTAGTGACACGTAGTGCAAGAAATACTACGTCAGTTGACTCAGAGCAAATAAATTTATTTATGGGCTTGGTAAATTTTTGACTTTTGACTTTTGACTTTTGACTTCCCCAAAGGGGCTGACCATCGTAGACATCGCATTCTCAAACTAGCACAGACTATTGCAGATTTAGTAATAAAGTATTGCTCTAGAGGAGACTGCTTGTGCTGAACTAAAGTGCAAGCTACTAAAGTCTAATTTTTGATTGTATTTAAATTAGATTTTACTAATTTTTTATTAATCTAAAATCTCCCTTAAAATACATTTATTAATGATTAAGACTAGTACAATAAGAAATAAAAATAATGGTTTCTATGCAAGCAAAAACAAATAAGGGTAACTAGTAAAAGTTCTCCTTAGCAATTTATCATTAATAGTTACCAACAAGCAGGAAAATCTTTATGGTTCAAACTTGGCTGTGGATTGGTGTCATCAGTATGGCGCTGGGTTGTGCTTTTTTCGGCGTAGGCGCACACAATGGGAAAAATGAACGCTGGAAAATACTGTATACACTTAATTTTTTCATTTGCTTAATTGCTAGTGGGCTGTACTTAGCAATGGCATTCGGTCAAGGAGTTAACATCATCAATGATCGTCCAACTTATTGGGTGCGATTTGTCACTTGGTTTTGCTCAACGCCGCTGTTGTTGTTGGATCTGACTTTCTTGGGAAAAACCAGCCTGCTGATTACAGGTAGTTTGTTAGGAGCAAACGCCTATATGCTTGCCACTGGCTTCCTTGCCACAATTACACCCAAGCCGATCAGCTACATCTGGTATATTGTGAGTTGTGGTGCTTACGCGGCGGTTTTCTACTTATTAGTGAAGCCCTACCGGATCGAGGCAGAACGCAAACATCCCAGATCCAAGCAAGCATTCCGCAAGCTGGTAACTGTGCATCTGGTGCTGTGGACACTCTATCCAATTGTGTGGATTCTTAGTCCAGAATGGTTTAACGCTTTTGGTCAAGGTGGGGAAACAATGGGTTATACGCTACTAGATATTGCCTCTAAAGTCGGGTTTGGTTTTCTATCGTTAAACACCTTACGTAATTTAGAACAGGCAGGAGAATCAGTTACTGAATCGGAAGCGTTATATGAGTAAGTATAAATTTTCAGTCCGAGGCAATAGAATAGCTAACCGAATTAGGGGAATCAATCAAGGTATTATGCGATCGCTGCCACTGCATTTTATATGCTAAAGCGATCGCACTACCTATTTTCTACCAAAAAGCAAATTATTTATAGATATTCCCATTAAGGAAATTACCGACTCTGCTAAATTCTTCCTCAAGGACGCTTCAAAAACTCCCTTGGGAGGATGTCGTTACTAAGCAAATCAGTATCCAATATATCAGGAAGTAAGCGACATGCCCTAAGGAGACTGATTGAATGAATTTGCAGGCGATTTGGAAGTTATTACAAGAGACATTCAAAGAATGGAGTGAGGATAAAGCCTCACGGTTAGCGGCGGCGTTAGCTTATTACACGATTTTTTCTATTGCACCATTGCTAATTATTGTAATTGCGATCGCAGGGGCAGTATTTGGAGAAGAAGCGGCAAGAGGTCAAATCGTTGGACAAATTCAAGGTTTAGTCGGCCCAGATGGCGCAGGGTTTATCCAAACAGCCATCAAAAATGCTAACAAACCACAGACAGGAGCGATCGCTTCTATCATTAGTGTCGTAGTTCTCCTAGTGGGTGCTACTGGTTTATTTACCGAGTTGCAAGATTCCCTCAACACGATTTGGGAAGTGAAACCGAAACCCGGACGCAGTGTAACTAACATGATTCGCCTACGCGTTTTATCCTTTGCAATGGTGATCGGTATTGGCTTTTTACTTTTAGTTTCTCTGGTAATTAGTACGGCATTAGCAGCATTAGTAACATACTTTAGTAACTTGCTCCCAGGTGTAGATTTCCTCTGGCAGATTATCAATTTCATCGTCTCTTTTGCCATCACTACGTTCCTGTTCGGACTCATTTTTAAAGTTCTACCAGATGTCAAAATTGCTTGGAGTGATGTTTTAATTGGAGCTATGCTCACCTCCTTTTTGTTTTCTATCGGGAGATTTTTGTTAGGACAATATTTAGGTAATGGCAGTTTTGGTTCAGCCTATGGTGCAGCTGGTTCACTGGTGGTAATCTTAGCTTGGGTTAACTATGCCGCGCAGATTCTTTTCTTCGGTGCGGAGTTTACCCAAGTTTATGCCAGAAGGTACGGTAGCGGCATAACCCCATCTAAACATGCTATACCTTTATCTGATAACACGGAATATAATGGCAAGGCTCCAACGGGGCAATCGTCCACTAAGAAAAAGCCCTCTTCTAATTTTATTAATCGCTTGTTACAGTCTTTCAATAAGCCCAAGCGTTTAAAACAGAGAAGAAAAAATCAGCGATTTTAATTCCTGATTGTTAAGAATTTAGGTTTATAAATCTGATAGATGTTGAAGTATTTAACCTCTAATAAAAGTTAGTCTTATTCATAAGACCACAGATAAATAACCTGATACTGGATTTTTTCCAGAAATCTATTGAGAAAGGAAGAAAATCAGTGCTAATAGAAAAATGGTTTTTTATCAATTGGCAGGCAATCTTTGTTCCTAGCATCAGCGTCTTTGAGTTGATTATCCGTGGTTCGCTGGTTTATTTAGCGCTGTTTTCAGTGCTACGTTTTCTTCCTAGCCGACAACTAGGAACACTAGGAATTACTGATTTACTCGTAGTTGTGCTATTTGCTGAAGCTGCCCAAAACGCTATGGCGAGTAATTATACATCGATTACTGAAGGCGCTATCCTGGTAGGAACTGTGATTTTTTGGAGCTACTTGCTGAACTGGTTAGGTTACAAAATACCCCAGTTCCAACGTTTTCTGAATCAGCCACCGCTGCTACTGGTAAAAAATGGTCGGATGATTGAGCGTCATTTGCAACGAGAGTTAATTACAGACGATGAGTTGATGAGCAAGTTACGCCAGCAAGGTGTGGAATTTTTAGCAGATGTGAAGTTTGCATATATGGAAGCTGACGGCACGATTAGTATCATCACTTTCGACTCCAAAACTAGTACCGTCCCTGAGCAAAAAGCAGCACTAAAAAGCGATCTACATTAATTAGATTGTAAAATATGACGGTTGTATTCTGTGCCGAACTGTGATTGAGCGTTATACTTTACCAGAAATGGCTAATCTGTGGAGTGAAGCCTATAAGCTAAAAACTTGGCTGCAAGTCGAAATTGCTGTTTGCGAGGCTCAAGCTGAACTAGGTTACATTCCATCTCAGGCGGTTGAGGAAATTAAAGCCAAGGCAGATTTTGACACCGATAGGGTGCTGGAAATTGAGGCTGTAGTCCGCCACGATGTCATCGCTTTCTTGACAAATGTCAACGAATATGTAGGTGATGCAGGACGCTACATTCACCTGGGTTTAACTAGTTCGGATGTTTTGGATACAGCTTTAGCACTGCAATTAGTTGCCAGCCTGGATATATTATTGCAACGTCTGGAAGATTTGATTCAGGTAATTCGCCAAAAAGCACAGGAACATCGTCATACAGTGATGGCTGGTCGATCGCATGGTATTCATGCTGAACCGATCACTTTTGGTTTCAAGCTAGCTGGCTGGTTAGCTGAAGTGTTGCGACATCAAGAACGCCTAAAAATTCTCCACCAAACTATTGCCGTGGGTAAGATTTCTGGTGCGGTAGGAACTTATGCTAACGTTGAACCGCATGTAGAAGCAATCGCTTGCCAAAAACTCGGACTAAAACCCGATACGGCCTCAACTCAAGTTATTTCCCGCGATCGCCACGCCGACTACGTGCAACAATTAGCTTTGGTAGCGGCATCCATCGAACGTTTTGCTGTAGAAATTCGCAATCTGCAAAAAACAGACGTTCTGGAAGTTGAAGAATTCTTCGCCAAAGGTCAAAAAGGTTCCTCAGCAATGCCACACAAGCGTAACCCCATCCGTTCAGAACGGCTGACGGGAATGGCGCGACTCGTCAGAAGTCATGCCGGTGCAGCTTTGGAAAACGTTGCTCTTTGGCATGAGAGGGATATTTCCCATAGTTCTGTAGAACGGGTGATTTTGCCAGATGCTTGTACTTTGACGCATTTTATGTTGATAGAAATAACCGACTTGGTGAAAAACCTGTTGGTTTATCCTGAAAACATGGAAAGAAATCTCAATTGTTACGGCGGCGTTGTGTTCAGCCAAAAAGTCCTGCTTGCCTTGATAGACAAGGGACTTAAGCGCGAGGAAGCTTATGCGATCGTCCAAGAAAACGCTCACGCCGCTTGGAACAAGCCAGAAGGCAATTTTCACGACTTAATTAGCAAAGACCCTCGTGTTACCCAAAATTTGTCCCCAGCAGAAATTGAGGTGAATTTTGACCCCCAACAGCATCTCATGCATTTAGAAGAAGTTTACCAACGGCTGGGTATTTAGCTTTAATTGGTAATTGGCATGGGTTCATAGGGATTACGAATTGGTATAACTCCTATTTACTTGAAATTGGTGGTAAAAAACCGCACGCCAGTCGCCTCAATGCAGGCAAAATACACCCAGCCCTGGCTCATCTACACCAGGCTTTACCCACATAGCCTTTGGCTTATGCGGAGCAGTACATGGGTTACAAAGCGATTAATTAGACTTGCCGACGAGTCTTTGATACTCGCCGATGAGTCTTTGATACTCGTCAACGAGTCTTTAATACTCGCGGACGAGTCTTTGATACTCGTCAACGAGTCTTTGATACTCGCGGACGAGTCTTTGATACTCGCGGACGAGTCTTTAATACTCGCTGATGAGTCTTTGATACTCGCGGACGAGTCTTTGATACTCGCTGATGAGTCTTTGATACTCGCGGACGAGTCTTTGATACTCGCGGACGAGTCTTTGATACTCGCTGATGAGTCTTTGATACTCGTAAATGGAGCTTTTGTATGGAATACAGCGAATTTTAATTTGATAAAGTACACAACTTATATCATGTCTGGGATGCAAAGCGTCCACAGCCTAAGTCCTACGCAATTGCGCGTGGGTATCTCCAGCAAGAACTGCCAACTCTTGGAGACGCACTCGCGTTCGTCCTCCTACCTCCTGAATTCTGAATTCTGAATCCTGAATTCTGCTATATTTTCGCCCCTAACCGGATTGCAGCTTGCCGAGACTCTGCCAATGTTGCTACAAAAATTTCTGCACCCGCTTGTTTAACTTGTTCTTTAACTGCACCTGCTGTTTCAGGAGAGCCAGCATTAAATGGTGGAGCGGGATTATACTCTAACAACAATTGGATAAATTTTGCTGTTTCTTCACCGCACAGTTTTGCTGCAACTACAAGTCCAAAGTCAATTCCTGCGGTAACACCGCCGCCGGTGATGCGATTTCTGTCAACAACAACACGTTCATTACTTACTTCAACTCCCATTGAAGCCAGACAATCCCGGAACATCCAATGGCAGCCTGCTTTGTAACCTTGAAGTAATCCAGCCGCTGCTAAAATCAGCGACCCTGTACAAACTGAGGTGATGTATTGGGCGTTGTTTGCTTGTTTTTTCAGAAATGTTAGCACTTCAAAATCACGCATTATTTCCACAGTATTCATCCCACCACCTGGAACACATATGACATCCAATTGTGGACAATCAGCAAAAGTATTTGTTGGATGCAGAATTAAACCACCTATATCTTTAACAGGTTCCAGATTTCTCCAAATCAAATGCACACGGGTTGTGGGCAATGACGAGAATACCTGATAAGGGCCAGTAACATCCAATTGGGTAAAGCCTGGGTAGATTAACAAACCGATGTTGTATTGATTTGAGTCAGTCATATTTACCTTGTCAAATATTCATTTCTACTAGCCTCACTGTAGGCAAACATAGAAGTGAATATCTTGTAGATTTTTAAGATTTTTTTTAGTAAATTCTTGCTATTGAGAACGCATGGCTTTTGGAGTGATACCAACCAAACGCTTGAAGTGCTTAGTCAAATGGCTTTGGTCTGTAAAGCCACACTCTTGGGCAATTTCAGCAATGCTTAACTCCTGGTTCTTCAACAGTAGCTTTGCTCTTTCTATCCGTTGTTGAGTCAAATATTTATGGGGAGTTATGCTGACTGATTGTTTGAAGAGATGGCAAAAATAATACTGACTGACTCCTACCAGTTCAGCGATGTCTGCTAATTTGATATCTTGGTCAAGATGTGTATTGATGTAGTCAATTGCTACCTGTAACTTGTTCTTGGCAAAACCATCAGGATAGGTTTTAATTAAGGGTTTACAGGTAGCATAAACTTGGAGCAAACGCACTGCTAGCATTGTCGCAGCTGATTCACTAAAAAGCCTACCTGTTTTGCATCCCTCTTCAATCTCTGCTTTAAGTGCTTCTGCGGTGTGCTGAATGATCGGGTCAATGATGGAAAATTGCGGGATAAGTTCAACATTTCTCTTCACTGACTCATAGGCTACCTTCTCCACAAACTTGGGACAGAGAGTAAGTATCAAAAATTCTCCCTCTCTGTCCCAGCTTAGGCACTGGCTAAGGTGTGCAGGGGTTAACTGAATTAGGCCATTATCTACCAGTTGATTTCTGGATTTACCATCTTTGCGGACTTTCAGGTGGAATTGATTGTAGGCGATCGCTATGACATGATGAGTCAAATAGTGTTCAGTCGTGGAATGAGCAGGATGGCGATAATAAAACATGCCAATGCTGTCCCATCTTGCTTGTTGACTCGATAAAAGAGGAGCTTGAGGCAGAATCTGAAGAGATTCCTCCTGCTTGATTAAATTAACCAGAAGCTGTTTGCTATTAGTCATCCTACAGGCTTTAAAACATTTACTAGTAGCTCAGATATATAAGCTGCCCAACCTCAACGAATAAATGTGTTGCGTAAGTCCTATAAATTTTAGTTCAGTGCTGGAATCATTACCAGCAGTGGGTAGTATAAATAACAAATACTTGCTTATCTAGCACCCAGAGTGCCCTAATGATTGAAATCCTAGCTACACTTTCAGCCTCTGCGGCAGCAGGAATGAGAATAGGCATCCCTTTGCTGATTATTGGACTATTGCAGGGTAGTAACTTCTGGTCGCAAGTTCCAATTTTATCTCACATTTCTCCACCAATATTATTAGGTTGCCTCACCAGTTGGTCATTAATTGAATTATTAGCCTCAAAAAAGCTATGGGGGCAAAGATTGCTACAACTAGTTCAATTATTCATGTCTCCCGTCGTGGGGGCAATTATGGGGTTAGCAGTAGCTAGTGCAACAGCAACGCCAAGCTGGTTGATTGCCTGTATTGGGGGTTCGTTAGCTTTAGTACTCCAGCTAGTTCAAGTTGGTTGGTTCTATCGGTTACGTGGTTTACCGTTGTGGGCAGTCTTTCTTCAAGATACCTTGTGTGTTGCTCTAGTACTTTTTGCCTTTGATGCTCCCTGGCAAGGAGGATTAATTGCTTTAATACTGCTCTGGTTTGCAGTTCGTAGCGCGAAGCAGTGGTATGACTGGTATCACAAGGGCAGGGGGCATAGGGCATAGGGCATGGGGCATTGGGAATGGGGAATGGGACACTAGTAGGCGTAGGTTGGGTTGAGGAACGAAACCCAACATTATCAAGGTTTTGTTGGGTAACGCTTACGCTCAACCCAACCTACTATTCTTCTTAACCCAAGCGTATTGGGGCATGGGGCACTAGGGACAAGGAGAGAAGTCTAAAGACCACGTTTCATTAGATGGCTACGTCATCCTCAACGGGGTATAGAACTTCTCCTAACGGAGACACTACGCGAATGCAGGGACAAAGGAAGAGTTTTCCAATGCCCAATGCCCAATGCCCAATGCCCAATGCCCAATGCCCTTTATTGCAAAAGTCCAATCATGTGCAAGAAGCCATGACCGGTAATCAACTCTATGATTAACGCAATAAAACCGAGCATGGCAATCCGCCCATTCCATACTTCAGCACTAGTAGTCAATCCCCATTCCCAACGCTCTTGGGGGTACATTTTCACCCTTTTTTTCATTTGGGCAGCTTGCGAAAGCTTGAAACTGGGGTTTTTCAGCGCATCAATCACCAAGTCTGCAAGTGCATTAATAAACACTGGATGGGTATTGGGAGCAGGAACACGACGGAAGTTGTGAATTCCTGCTTCTTCTGCTACTTCCCGATACTCAATATCAATTTCTTGCAGTGTCTCGATGTGTTCTGAGACAAAACTGATAGGCACGACAACCAAATCTTTCACGCCTTTTGCGCCTAGTTCTTTGAGGGCATCCTCAGTATAAGGTTGGAGCCATTCTACTGGGCCGACGCGACTTTGGTAAGCTAAGGTGTGGGCATTGGGTCGATTGAGGGTCTGCATAATCAGAGCAGTACATTCCTCAATTTCTTGCTGGTAAGGGTCGCCAGCCTCTTCAACGTAGCTTTTAGGAACGCCGTGAGCACTGAAGAATATATGAACCTCATCCGGATTAGGAAACTGTTCGAGTTCCTGGACTACGAGTTCCGCCATTGCTTGCAGGTAGCCTGGTTCTTTGTACCAGGAAGGAATGACGGTGTATTCAATGGGTTGAAGCTTTGGGTCTTCTTGCCAAAGTTTTTCTAAAAGCCGGAAGCTAGAACCACTCGTACTGATAGAAAACTGGGGATATAGTGGTAATATTACCAGGTGTTCTATATTATCTTGGGTAATCTGTGCGATCGCCTCTTCTGTATAGGGATTCCAATAACGCATTCCCACGTAGATATTGGCTTCTTGCCCTAAATAACTCAACTGTTCTTTTAAAGCTTCCCCTTGTGCTTCTGTGATCTGCCGCAGTGGCGAACCACCACCGATTTGCTTATAATTCTCTTGAGATGTTCTGGTTCGCCGCGAGGCAATAAACCAGGCTAAGGGCTTTTGCAACCAGCGAAATGGTAGGCGAATAATTTCCGGATCGGAAAATAGGTTGTACAAAAACGGCCCGACATCCTCTAGCTTATCGGGGCCACCGAGATTGAGTAATAAGACGCCTACACGACCCATAGCAGTTACTTTCCCCCAATCTTTTCAGGTTTTTTACTAATGTTAACAATATATCTTTATTAAATATAAAGCTTAATAGCAAGGAAATATGCAATGGCAACAATTTTAAGAGATTGGAGTTACCGCTATCAGTGGCTGTATGATGGTATCTCTCGTTTAGCAGCCTTAAGTGTAGGTGGTGAAGCCCGTTTTCGGCAACTTGCTTTGCAAGGCTTAACAATTCACTCAGATACTCAGGTCTTAGATTTATGTTGCGGCAGTGGTCAAACAACACAATTTTTGGTAAAATTATCACAAAATGTAACAGGATTGGACGCTTCACCCAAGTCTTTGCAACGGGCGCGGCAAAATGTACCATTAGCAGTCTATCTTGAAGGTTTTGCCGAAAAGATGCCATTTGCAGATAATCTATTTGATGTGGTGCATACCAGCGTTGCATTACACGAGATGCAGCCTGAGCAATTGCGAAAAATTATTAGTGAAGTTTATCGGGTGTTGAGGCCAGAAGGGATATTTACACTGGTGGATTTTCATGCTCCTACGAATCCGATATTTTGGCCTGGGGTATCAGTGTTTTTGTTGTTGTTTGAGACGGAAACAGCTTGGCAATTGTTGAAAACTGATTTGCCTGGATTGTTAACTGAGACTGGATTTAATGTGAGTGAGCCAACTTTATATGCAGGTGGTAGTTTGCAAGTGATACAGGCTCAGAAGTGAACAATACTGCTTTATTAATGGCAGTAAGATACTCTGCTATTAATAAAGTATAGGTGATTGTTATATAGGAATCGTATTTGATTTTTGAAATTATCTACAGAAGAAAGGGAGTGGGGAGTAGGGAATAGGGAATAGGGAATTAGGCTTTTCGAGTTGTACCGAGCTTTTTCAGAAATCAAATATTAGTCCTATATAGCACTTCTCATTTGCATGAAGTACATTTTTAAACCTCACCCCCAACCACTCTCTTTGCCAAGGAGAGGGGAGTGTCTGCACCCATCAAATACGGGGTGAGGTCGCAACTGTATTGCACCCAAGTGAGAACTGCTATATTCAAATTAGCATGATGAAATTTTGAGGTTAATAACAAATGACACAGGAATTAATAGACCTCAGAACTTGCATCCAAGAAGGACGTTACGCAGATGCCTTGGTAATTGTTGATGAATTAGAGGGCATGAGTAAACAAGCTATTCTGCGGAATATCCAAGCTTATTTAAGGATTCTGCTGATTCATTTGATTAAGAACCAACTAGAGCAGCGATTAACCAATTCTTGGGTTGCTTCTATTCGTAATTCACTTATAGAAATTAAGAAACTCAATCTCAAAGACAATAAAAAATCCTATTATATAAATTTAAACGAATGGGATACTTATATTGAAGATGAAATAGAAATAGCAGTGCGTGATGCCAGTGTGGAAGTTTTGAATGGAATGTATAATGAATTCCAACTTACTGAAATGGTGGATAGGAACCAGATTATTCAGACTGCTTTGAAGTTTTTGGTGCTAACTTATTCCTATTCAGCTAAAGAGTTACCCGCAGTTGTGGCTGAAAATTTAACTCAGCTAGTTGGTGGAGAAGATTGGAAAGCAGGTAGGCGATAAAAAAATGACCCAGGAACTAATAGACCTCAAAAAGAGTATTTTGGAAGGACGTTATGCAGATGCCTTGGCAATTGTAGATGAATTAGAAGGGATGAGTAAAAAGGCAATTCTGCGGCAGATTAAATCGTTTTTAAGAATTCTCTTAATTCATTTGATTAAGAATCAACTAGAAAAACGAT
>NZ_JAIVFR010000007.1 GCF_020829685.1 Nostoc sp. CHAB 5715
ATGGCGACTTTGTTTATTGGTCTAAACGCGAGAATGCTAACTACGATGGTATAACGGCACGACTTCTCAAGAAACAGAATCACAAATGTACAGACTGTAATCTATCGTTCATTTCAGGTGATATTGCGGAATTACACCACATTGACGGCAACCATGATAATTGGAAACCGTTAAATTTGGAAGTCCTGCACCGAGAATGTCACCAACATCAGACCATTCATGGTCGGGTGAGAGTCCGAACAGCGGGATAGACCCGACTTATTAGGTGTCAGACTAGGAGCCGGATGCAGTCAAAGCTGCACGTCCGCGTTCTGAAGGAGAGGTGTCTCCTGGTAACAGGAGCATCGACTCTAATTAAAAGAGAGGTGCGGAGCATAATAGCTCCCATCGACTCTACCAATTATATTTCAAACACCGCTATCAGGGCTTTAATTATCCCATCGGCAGTTTAACTGAGTACTATAAGTTTAATACTCAGGATGTGAAAATCGTGCTGTGCGACCTGCAACAAATGCAACCTAAAATACTATCTCAAGATGAAATAGGTATTCTTGAGGAGAATACTAGCTTGATTCAAGTTGCTGTGTAACGTTTATATCACATCAGTGCAAGATACTTACTGCCTAGTAAGCCAAAATACCTTTTGTATTGCTATCCCTCTAAATACTCTGCCACTGCTGCCAAATCTTCCATTGCCCGATTCAGGCGATTTAGCATAGTTTCGGCTACTTCTGGTTGAGCGCTGATGGTTTCTAGTTTTTCCCGAATATGACGGTCTAGGGCTTCTATCCACAATGACAATTGTGTGTGGTTAACTGCTGTGAGTAGTCCCATATTTCTCAACACAGCTAAATGAAACCCAAGTTGGTTTTGTCCACCATAGCCCAGGTATCCGTCCCAGAGTTCCAACTTTTCTGGAGTAAATTCTTCATACTGCTCAAATGTAATTCCTGCTCTTTCTAGTTCGGGTTGTGGCAGTGGAGGTTGAGAGTTAGTCATAGTAATGTTTGCAATAACTGATATCCCCCTTACTTACTACTTTAAATTCACGAGTGCATCTATATTAGGGTACAAGTCGTGCGATGGCATATCCGCCGAGAGCAACGCGCTTACTCCATCCCACCTTATTTTTTAGCGATGGACTGATACCCGCTTACCTGGGTCTTGCTTTCTTACCCAAACCAAAAATTTCTGCATTTGCGGTTCATTTTTGAGCTTGTCTAAAGTGTTGAGTTGAAGGGACAGCAGCTTATTATCGAATAAAGCATGAATCTGTCGATGGCAGGCAGAACAAATATTTGCTGTTGGGCCTGGGTCCTGTTTTTTGCGTTTGGTATTTTGTCTGTCCAGACGGATGAGCGAAGAAAAAAAGCGATCGCCTACCTGTTCAGTATTGCTGTTATCTCTCTATCGGCTAAGTAAGTCGGCGGGAAAATTTATAAGTATGTAACAAAAACTTAACCAGAGCGGTTAGAGTTAAATTTAATACGTTGTGTCCTATAATTTCCTCTTTCTCCTCTAGCTTGAACACCATCAATTACTGCGTAAGCAAGAGCCAACTCATCATCAAACATTCGTCCTGCTAGTTCATCCTTTTTGAGGTGTTGCCACTCCAATTCAATTGGGTTCATTTCGGAACAATATTTGGGCAGAAAGAAGATGTATAAACCCATGTGTTCCCACTTTGACCACATCTGTTGGACTTCTTGGCATCGATGTATTGGGCCATTGTCTTGCACGATTACCCTTATACGTCCTAGTTCAGCGGCTTCACCGGCTTCTTGCTCCATCATCTGGATATAAGACTTGCGATTAACCCCCCCAATCACCAAACCGTAAACAAAACTGATTAGAGGTTGAAAAAACCCAATAATGCTTAATCTTCGACCCCGACGCTTCGTCTGTTCTAAGCGTTTTTGCTCACCTCGTTGGTAATAGCTGTAACTTGGCTCACTCCATGCACAAAACCCTGATTCATCCAAATACTTGAGGTCTATTTCTCCGGTAGCAGCAAATAATTCCAACATATCTAAGTCTGCTTGCTTGTGATCCCGTACTACAGGGTCTTGTTTTCCTTTATGGCTCTTCCTGACTCGCTTCCAAATGACCCCCTTTTTTTAAGCACCCGCCTTAACCTGTCGGGACTTAATTTAATAGAGCGATCGCTTTCTAATTTTTGAGCTAATTGAACACTGTTGTATGTACGTGGTTCTTTTTTGAGACATTCTTCCAGAAAAACTATGTCCTCTTCCTTATATTTCGATTTTCCCCCTCGACCTGACAACTCCCAAAGGCTCTCTAGACCAAGCTTTTGCCATTTATGTAAAACCTCTCTTACTGTTTGAGGAGTCCAATTAAAATGGGCAGCTATTTTTTCGACGTACCAGCCATGTGCATTTAGCCTAACGACCTCTGCTCGGTCTTTAACTTTCTGTGGTACATCCGCAGTTCTTAGGTTTAACAGGGTTTTTTCATGTTCACGAGTTAAGAATACCCTTATACGAGCACCCATATCTTACTTACCTCAATAGATACATTCTCCGTATTTATTTATCTTTACATAGTTTGGTTTTTCCACGCCGTTCTACTTATCTGTTCTCAAAAACCTCAAGCAACTGGTACAGAATGTTTTAGGCAGTAGTCAAGGAAAGATTTATCTATCAAGCGCTGATGTGACAGATACTGATGTGAAGTATGTTTTATCACTCGCTGGAGAATATCGGGTTAACCCGTTCGTCATCGTCAACAACTATCGCCACGTAGCTGGCAACTGTTACAACTATTCTGGCAACAACCCGAAGAATTTGATTGCTGCACTCGACAAAGCGATTTCTAAAGGTGGGCATCATTTACTATGCTGCTCTGCTCAGAAAGCAAAGTCCAAATGGGGAACCCAGGCACTTGAGGAACGGTTTCGTCGCAAATTCCCACACCTGCGGATTCTGCGAATTGACAGCGAATCTGTTGCTGATCCATCTCATGCAGCTTTCGGTTGTATCGCTCACTTGAACGAAATTCTTACCCAGTATGATTTAGTTATTGCATCTTCAAGTTTAGAAACTGGGGTCAGCATCGACATTCGAGGACATTTTGATTGTGTTTGGGGGATTTTTCAGGGAGTGCAACCGATTAACTCTGTGCGGCAGATGCTGGCGAGATTACGGGAGACTGTTGACCGTCACATTTGGGTGAGAGAGTGGGGGATGTCGGTTGTAGGGAATGGCTCCACATCCATCGGAGGATTGTTGAGAAGCCAACACGTTGCCACACAAGCGAACATTGCGCTGTTGTCGGCGGCGGATAATGACGATTACAGCTTTGTTGACCAGAACTTCCAGCCAGAGTCATTGCAGACTTGGGGCAAGCGTGGTTCTGTGATTAACGTAGAGATGCGGCGCTATAGAGAATCTGTGCTTGCGGGTTTGGTCGAGGATGGGTACACCGTTATCGATGCCGACGATGCTGATGATGAAAGCGGGGCTGTTATCGAGTCGGTTAAAGCGGCAAGTGAGCAATTGTATACTGCTGAGTGTGAAGCGATCGCAACGGCTCTTGAACTTTCTCAAACTGAACTGAAGAAACTGCAAGACAAACGTGCCAAAACGAAAACCGAACGCCATCAGCAGCGCAAGGCCGAATTGTCTCGTCGCTACGAAATTGACGTAACCCCTGAGTTGGTCGAGAAAGATGACGACGGCTGGTATCCTCAACTGCGGATGCACTACTATTTGACGCTGGGGCGGGAGTTTTTGACAAACCGTGATGCGAAACGGGCAGCAGCGCAATTAGAAGCTGGGGAAAATTCGATTTGGAAACCAGATTTTAACAAGGGGCAGTTATTACCTGCTGTGTTGTTACAAAGAAAGGCAGAGGGCAGAGGGCAGAGGGCAGAAGTAAAGAAGTATTAATAAAAACTTTAGTTCTGGGTATAAAGCCCAGTTTAAAAGAAGAATTGTATCAAGACGCGTAGCGCAAGATACAAAGCGTCCTTGCTTCAATCCCACGTTTTTAAACGTGGGTTCCTTCTGCCTTCTGCCTCCTGCCTTCTGCCTTCTGAATCGAAAACCTGAATCTATTGCAGTTTCTTACACCAGACGTTCAGTTACGTGGAAGTGATGAGAAGATGCAGGAATTTAAGACACTGGCTGTTGTGCATCGGCACGTTATCAAGAATTACCTGAATGTTAGTATCTCGGAAAAACTGACTCCTGTGGCGATCGCTCAGAAATTACTTGCGAAGATTGATTTGAAACTCGATTATGTCGGTCGGTTGGGGTCGAGGGAAAACAGGGAGTGCGTTTATCGGTTTGTTTCACCCGATGATCAGCGTGATTTGATTTTTGAGCGGTGGTTAAATCGAGATGAATTATTTCAAAGTGAGTTGGTGTCAGTCAGGAATAATATAGAGTTACAAACACAAGCTATTGACACGAAATCCTTTGACATTCCCCAAACATTTACCCAAGTGGAAGATCCTGAACTCCTTGGATGGGAGGGGTTACGCCTGAAACTGCGGCAAGGACTGGACAGCGTTGGCAAGTTCTACCAACAGCTAGTCTCCCAAGTTGGCGAGGCTGTTGGGATTGCTGACAGTGAGCCTTACACAGAACGCATATTTGAACCAGTGGCAGGTTTGGGTTAACAATGAATAGCGGGTGTAGGTCTGTGGTATGCGATTGGCTGGTCAGTGTTTAGCACTAAGCAATTAGTGGGGTATTCCAACTATTCAAAACAGCAGAATTCACTGTTAGAATACGGCCAGTCCGCTCACTTAAACAGGACACACGGCTTATAATTACTCAAATTTAAGTATTTAACTATATTGAAAAAGGATGCTTTATGAGCCTAGACAGTAGTTTTTTACTTGACCTGCCGCACGTTGAGGCATTCCTTACTTACTTTACGCCAATGGCAGAAAAACCTGTTATCTATGCCTATGAACGGCCACCAGGGATTCCACCATCCAACCGGAAGTTCGAGACACACTTGATGCCAGTCCATAACATACGGGCCGTTTCACAAGACATATCTTTAGATCGAGAAGGCTTTAGACAAGTTGTACAACATAGTAATGTCCGCAATTTCTATGACGAAGATGAGATTCTTCGTGTCTATTATCCTGAAGCCGAGCAACTCTTGAAAGAGGTAACAGGTGCCCAAAAGGTGGTAATATTCGATCACACTATCCGTAACGCTCAACGCTCTTCATCCGGTGAAATCGGGATCAGTGAGCCGATCAAGCGTGTACATAACGACTTTACAGCCAAATCTGGCTATACTCGCGCACGCAAAGAGTTGACAGCACGGGGGGTAGATAACATTGATCAATTGCTACAGCAAAGGTTTGCTTTGATTAACTTTTGGCGAGCGATCGCCCCAGTTTATGAGTCACCATTAGCAGTGTGCGACGCTCAAAGTATCGCACCAACAGACCTAGTAGCTAGTGACCTCGTGTACCGCGATTATGTTGGTGAAAGCTACTTAATAACCTATAACCCAACACATCAATGGTTCTACTTCCCCCAAATGCAACCCTGGGAGGCACTATTGTTTAAGTGCTTTGACTCAGCCATTGACGGACGGGCGAGGTTTCCTGCTCATACTGGGTTTGATGACCCAACAAGCCCATTAGATGCCCCAGCTAGAGAAAGTATTGAATTGCGGACGCTGGTTTTCTATCCTACATAAGAATGATGACAGCTGGTATCCCAAACGGAGGATGCATTATTATCTGACGCTGAGGCGAACGTATTTTGCTAATCATGACGTTAAACGAGCTCTCGTCTGTCAGGCTGCAACATTTAATGTGCAATTATCTTAACCTCTCACGGATAGGCTATTTTCCATAAGTGGGGTAGCATTGCTTGAAACTTTAAGTCAAAAGTGGGAGCAAAATGACAAAAATCGCTCATTATGACTACATTGTTATTGGTGCGGGTTCTGCTGGGAGCATAGTGGCCTCAAAACTCGCTGCAAGTGACGAGAGTGTAAGTATTCTCCTACTCGAAGCTGGAGGAACTCCAGATAATGAAAAGATGTGGACACCAAGCAACTGGTTTGAGGTTTTGCAGAAATGTCCAGAAATTGAGTGGGGTTATCAGTCAGTACCACAACCAAATTTAAACAATCGCGTCATTAAGCTAGCGCAAGCAAAAGTTTTAGGTGGGTGTGCGCTGCATAATGCTATGGTCTACGTGCGGGGTAGCCGCTCTGACTTTGATGCGTGGGGCAAGGTAGCACCTGGTTGGTCATGGAATGATGTTTTGCCACACTTTCAGAACGTAGAGCAGATCATGAAAGTCTTGACCGGGGAAGCTTCAGAGTTCATCAACGATTTGTTTACTGCTGCTGCACAATACGGCTTGCCTCATAATCCCAACTACAATACCAGCGAAAGTCAATATGGATACGCTCTGTTTCAATTTAACGTAACGGGAGTATTCAATCTGATTCGAGAAACTACATACAGCACTTTCCAGCCAGAACAATATCACAATGTAACCGTACACCCAATGGCTTTTGTAACCCGAATCTTATTCGAGGATACCAGAGCGATTGGTGTTGAATATGTCAAAGAGCGTCAACAACACCTTGCTTATATACACAATGAAATTATTCTGAGTGCAGGTGCGATTGCAAGTCCAAAAATCTTGATGCTCTCAGGTATCGGTGACGAAAACGAATTAGCAAAATTTGATATTTCTGTAGTTGCAAATGTTCCAGAAGTCGGTCAAAATTTATATGACGATCTTTTTGTTAGTGTCGGATTTTCTATTCCCCAAAATAAAGATGTGCCATTCTATGACTATGGTTTAGCCCCAGCTGTCATCTTTGCTTCTACAGAAAATAGTAGTTCAGTTATTGATATAGAATCCTCAGTAGGCGTTGGAACACTCAAAGGTTTCCCTGGCCCAGAACGTTCTTTTTGGTTGTGGCCAAACATTATGCACCTGAAGAGTAGAGGAACTGTTACCCTGCGCTCAAGCAATCCTAATGATACTCCTATGATTGATCCAGGTTATCTGACGGCACTTGGAGATATCCAGATGTGTAAAACGGCACTTCAGTTAGGCATCGACATTGGCAATCAACTCGGCTTGAGCCAATGGCGGTTAAAACAAATTGCTCCAGAAACCGGTGCAGATTTGGAGACTTACATCAGAGAAACAGCCGATACAACACACCACTATTGCCGGACTTGCAGGATGGGGACTGATCGAGATTCCGTAGTGGACACAGAACTTAGGGTGCGCGGTATATCAGGACTCCGTGTCATTGATTCTTCCGTGTTTCCTCTGTCAATCACCGCCAATACCGCAGCTGCAACCATGATGATTGCTGATAAAGGAGTTGACATTATCATTCGCTCGTTACAATGTTGAGTATTTTGTTGGTCGGCATTGGTATTTACCGACTATTGGTCGGCAAAAACTTAATTATGATTCTCAATAATCAACTACTAAATTCCAATTCGACCTAGAATCAAGCTCAAAATCAACATCTGGGGTTAAGTTACCGCCATTAGTAGAGCCTCTCTTCTTTCTTCAGGTCTAGATTGTTGAGGGATAGCTCCCAATCGCTCAAAGTCCCGGACTTTGAGTAAACTAAGACTGTGGCGAGATTACCCTTGTGGAGGTCTAGATGGCGATAGTCAAGCGTCGTATCGGTCTGGAGCAAGAATTTTTTCTGGTAGATGAAGCTGGTAGCTTGAGCGATCGCGCCGATGAGTTTTTAAAGAGTTGTCAATTCATTGCTCAAGCACAAGGTTTAAACCCAAATTACTTTGTGGCAGAGTTCGTTAAAAGCATGGTAGAAATTAACACACCTCCTGCCGACACTGCCAAGGAACTAGCTAAAGTTTACCTCAAGAATCTCAAATTGGCGATCTCTGTAGCGCAACAGATGGGTTTACGCCTTTACCCTCTGTCTAGCTATCCTTTGCCTACTATGCCAGTTATGCGAGATCACCCTAATTACCATATCCAAGCGCGGACTGTCGGCATTTCAAAATTTTTGCACGCCGGAAAATGTACAGGTACACACTTACATTTGGAAGTCCCGCCTGGGGTAATTGACCCTCGTGTTGCAGTATCCTACAACTCAACATCAATTGAGCGAGAAGAACTATTAAATATCTATAATTTAGCTACAGCTTGCGACTGTGCACTTATTTCTCTGACGCGGGCGTGTCCCTTTTATGAAGGACAGGCGTTAGGACTAGCCGCACATACAATTCGTTATCGAGGTAGCGAAACCTTCGGTTGGGAGGGAGTTTATACTAATTTACAACCTGACTTTTCCCGTTAAGTCTCGAAAAGCAGACTCACAAAGGATTTAGGGAACAGCCCCGCATATACGGTAGAGTAATGAAAATGGTGTACTAAAGGTAACAAACAATGTTGGACTGGTGGGAGAAAAATTTTGCAACCTGTGAACTGGGCGATCGCCGATTGAATGAGCGTGCGATGTCAATTGGCTATGCTCTTAGTCTTGGATTTGGCAAAGCACTGTCGGAAATCTTCAACAGTGGAACCGTACTCAAGAGAGCTTATGAGTTTTTGCTAACCCAAAAGTGGAATTTTCAAAGCTAATACAACCGCACTGTCAGATGACGGCGGAAACTGTTGCAGAATGCGACATAGTACTGTGTGTCGGAGACACGACTTTTTTTGATTATGGCAGTATTGAGGCTAAAAAAGAAGGTTATGGGCCAATAGGTAAGGGTGGTAACGGTTTAATCTTACACAGCGCTTTAGCTATAGAACCTATGAATGGTCAATCCATAGGTCTGTTGTGGCAAAAACTCTGGAATCGAGAGCCAAAGCCAAAATCACCAAAAGATGAAACCCCGACACAGAAGAAAAAACGACAAGCAGCAGCCCGAAAGAAAGCCCGAAACCGTCCCTTTGAACAAAAAGAATCTTACAGGTGGGTAGAAGCACTCACCACTGTAGAAAACCTTGTAAGTAAACACACACGAGTGGTTCATGCTTTCGACCGAGAAGGTGATATCACAGAAGTTTTCGAGCAAGTTCGTCAACTTCAACACACGGGAGTTCTGGTTCGCGCGGCTCATAACCGCAGTTTAGATTCTAATAGTGAGCGTCTCTGGTCAAAACTGGAAAACCAACCTATTAGTCTGTCACAGGAAATCGAATTACCTCAGACTAGTAAGCGTTCTGCCCGGAAAGCAAAGCTGGCTGTACGATTTTGTCCTGTAAATCTCCGTACCCCCTACCGTTTTGATAACCGTGACCCTCTACTCGTATATGCTGTTTATGCGACGGAAATTGATTGCCCAGAGGGCGAAACGCCTGTAGAGTGGATGTTGCTAACAACCGAAGTTGTCGCAGATATCGAGATGGCTTTTACAATTTTACGTTGGTATTCTTACCGTTGGCATGTAGAAGAATATCACAAAATTTTCAAATCAGGTTGCCAGGTAGAACGATACAGACTTGCTGCTGATGGGATGAAAGCTTTAGTCGGGTTCTTGAGTGTAATTGCTGTGGAACTGTTGCAATTGACTTATCGACATCGTACCCAACCTTTAGCCCCAGCAATTGAAATTCTTAATCCCCTACAACTCCGCATTTTGTCAGCAAAATCGCTTAAACCACCCAAAGTCTTAACTGTTAGCTGGGCTGTTGAAGCGATCGCTCGTCTTGGAGGCTATCTTGAGCATCGACATAAAACTTCTATTGGTATCCAAGTACTGTGGAGGGGTTGGTTAAAATTGCATGACCTGTGTGAGGGTTGGCTGCTTGCGAGACAGACTTAACGGGAAAAGTCAGGAAAAGAATGGATCATCTTCATAGGTAGTATCTGATAGAAAAACTGTTACAGAATTCTTATCCGCACTCCAAATACAACGTATTATAGTAATATTAGGATGATGTGATTTATCTACAGGTAATAATATTGAGCATTCTTCCACTGACAAAAATTCTGGTTCTTCATATCTTAAAACCGATTCCCAACTTTCTGGGCCTTCATGTTTCTCAATAATTCTATCCCACCTAACTGACTTGATTTTTTCTAGAGTTTCTGTCGATATTTCGGAAATTTTCATAGTTGTTACTGTAGATTCAATTAATAGCCGAAAATCATGCCTAGTTCTATATAATCATTATTATAATCCGAGGGAAAGACAAAAAACATGATTGACCACGATCGTCTTTTCAAAGAATTACTATCTACGTTTTTTGTTGAGTTTCTTGATTTATTCCTGCCTCAAGTAGTCAGCCAAATAGACCGCGATTCTATCCAATTTTTACCTCAAGAAGTCTTTACTGATGTCACTTCTGGCGAAAAGAAGGAAATTGATTTACTGGCTCAATGCCGCTTCGAGCAGCAAGATACTTGTTTTTTAATTCACGTTGAAAATCAGTCCTATACTGAGACAGCCAATGCCTTGCGGATGTTTAAGTATTTTGCACGTCTGCATGAAAAATATGATTTAGCGATTTACCCAGTTGTAGTTTTTTCGTTTGACGAACCCAAACGCGCCGAACCTCAAAATTATCGGGTCATATTTGGCGACTTCAAGGTGGTGGAATTTCAGTTTGCAGCAATTCAGTTGAATCGTTTAAGGAGCGAGATTTTTTAACACAGTCAAATCCGGTGGCAGCAGCATTAATGTCGAAGATGAATATTCGCCGTGAGGAACGTCCGCAGGTGAAAGCAGAATGTTTGCGGCTGCTGGCGACGTTAAAGTTAGACCCAGCACGGATGCAATTGATTTCAGGGTTTATTGATACGTATTTGAGGCTCGACAATACTGAGAAACAGGTGTTTCAAGCGGCAATCAGTACAATGGGATTAGATGAACAGGAGGAAATTATGGAGATTGTAACCAGTTGGCAACAGTCAGGCGCTCAAAAAACGAGAGAAGAGATTGCATTAAACTTACTGCGCGAGGGTCTAGCTATTGAAGTAATCATACGGGTAACAGGTTTAACAGTGGAGCAAGTGCAGCAGTTACGAGTAAGGGATTGTCAGAAATAATGACATTTGCACTCATGGTTTTGTTGGAGTTGCGGATCAATATGGGTGAACAATCGATTTGATCTAGATATTTCTAATGTAGCGATCGCAGCGTAATTTAGCTTGGTCAGAATGCCAAAATAAGAGTATGGAAAGAGATATTGTTACTAAAACTAACCAATTATTTGAGCTACCAACTGGTGAACAATTACATCTGGTACCACCGATTTTGGTTGAGAATAACAAGCCTCATCTAGAAGCAAAGTTACCATTAGTTCGGCTTTCTGGTTCGCCAGAAGCAATCGGTGCAGCACATGGAAGTTTACTACGCTCGCGCATCGAAAAAGCGATCGCTGTTTACAGATTTAAACTTTTTCCTGACTGGAGTGACTCGGCACTCAAAGCGACTTCCTTAGCATTTTTTCAACGTATTCAAGATTTTTCACTTCCTTACGCTATTGAGTTAAAAGCAATAGCATCACACTCAGGGCGAGAACTCTGGGAAATAGCTATGCTAATTTCTCGGACGGAAATACTCCGTTCGACTGCGCCAAATGAATGTACCGCTGTTTACTTCAAACAAGGAATTTTAGGTCAAAATTGGGACTGGGTAGCAGATTTTGAAAATTTAGCAGTCATATTTGACATTACTAGAGAAGATGGTCATCGTTTTCTCGCAATGGGAGAGCCGGGTTTCGTCAAAATTGGCTGCAACACATCAGGTATTGGGGTTTGCCTGAACATTCTCAAGTGTGATGCACATACAGGCGGAATTCCTGTGCATGTTCTGCTGCGAAGAGTACTAGATTCCACTGACATTAAAGAAGCATATCAGGCGATCGCAAAAGCTGAGCGAGCAACAATGAGTAACATTCTGATTGCCAACGAGGCGGGAGAGTATAAGAATTTAGAACTAGCTGGCTCAAGTCTGTTTGATTTGAGCCAAGATGAGGTAGAAGTCAACAATATTGTGGTGCATACAAATGGATATCTCACTCATGAACTAGAAACAATTCCAAATCCTGATGAAACCGCAAGTTCAGCAGTTCGACTTTCAACAGCAAAAACTTTAGTTTTAAATTCTCGTACTCAAGACGAAGCTGAAATGTTAGCGATTCTGCTCAACCAACAAGGAGCATTACCAATATGTCGTAGATCTGAGCAAAATCCGTTAAATAATATTAGTTATGGAACTGTTGCCACACTTGTGATGAATCTAAAAAAGAAAATATTCATCTTTTCTCAAGGTAATCCTCTAGAAAAAACATTCTCCTTTATTTCACTCACTTAGAAAGATACTTTTTTTGGTAATTTCTACTTAATATCAAGTTTGCATGGTTATTTATACTAGCGCGGAAAAACTTACTAGAGAAGAGTGGAAATCCTGTAATCTTGACCTTGTAGCGAAACAGTGGTGTAGAAACTTGGCAAGAAAAAGTCTAAAACCAGAGGCAACATTGTTTGAAGTACTTGATTGTGTGCAAAAAAACCCGTTATCACTTGCTCCGAAAGGTTTACAAAAATAAAATTGCTCTCTGCTCTGAAAATTGCCGAAAACTTATTTTTACTGTGCCAGCCCGAATCAAAATCGCGTTTGGGATAATCTCGTCATATCTGCCATATCTACCCTACCGCAGTACTGCCGTGGTCAAGGGAGTCACAGGCTCGGATGCAGGTGTACGTCCCTGAACCATTGATAATTTGACCGTTGATAGGTATGGCAAAACATGATTTCCAAACAGTTCGCACTCTTCAATCAGAGGATAACCTGACAAGATGAACGCCCTGATTCCCATATCCATATAACGATTTATCTTCCAAAGAATTTGCTCTGGTGTACCAACCAATGCTGCCCCACAGCCAGATCGCGCCCGACCAATACCACCCCACAATAGAGGCTCTAAGTAATCCGATGTGGATTTTGCCCGGATCTCATCTTGGCGTAGAACACCCAAAGATTTGTGGTCTTGTGTACGTTCTTTAAGGTTGAAGCCAGCTGGATCAAATTTTGACATCATACTCTGTGCCCAGGCACGGGCTTCTTCTTGGGTTGAGCGCACAATAACATGAACACGGAAACCAAAGTCAATCTGACGACCATATTTGGCTGCTCTAAAACTCATGTCCTGCATGGTTGCGTAAATGCTTTCTTCTGGTTCCGGCCACATCAGGTACACATCGCAATATTTGGCACACACTTCTTTTGAACCCTCTGAAATGCCACCAAAATATAGCAGTGGTCCGCCATTTTGCTGATAGGGCTTCACTGGGTCTGTGGTATTAAGTTTGACCTGATAGATTTCACCTTCAAAATCAATACTTTCCTTAGTCCAGGCTTGTTTAAGGATTTCAATAGTTTCGCAGCATCGTTTGTAACGCAGTTCGGGATTTTCTATTACACCAGGCAGATTGGAATTAATAATATTGATAGTCAATCGACCTTTGAGAATATGATCCAGGGTAGCGATATGACGCGCCAACATGGTCGGGAAAATTTCGCCTGTCCGCAAAGCCGTCAGCATATTGATGCTCTCGGTTTGCGGGCCCATAGCAGAGGCAAACGGAATCACTTCCTGCCCAACCAGGTATGAGGTCGGCAGCAGTATATTACCAAAGCCCATTCGCTCGGCGGTCAGCATGATGTTTCGGCAGTGCTCATAGTTGCTCCGGCGTTTTTCGTCTAGTACACCTAAATATTGTGTATCGCCCCCACAAAGGTCGTCAAACCAGGCAATTTCAGCGTTTCGTAATCGTGTTCGGATCGCAACAGATTTTAGAGGTTCGGTGAGCATTGGTTTGTGATTTTCATCTCAATCGTAAGTTCAACTTATCGTGTTTCATAGCCTTCTTGGGTATCCACTAAGGTATGGAAAAGTTCTACCGCCCATAATATACCGAGCTTGTACCGAAAATCCTTTTTCTTCTTTGCTCTTCTCAGGAGCTTGAAAGTCTTCCTCTACAAGGATGAAAGGGGCTGAAGCTGAAAATGCACCTTGAGCTAGACAGCGCTGGCTCCTTCTACAGTGGGTTAGTCTCCATAATAGGCTCGGCTGTCGGCGTTGCTGATGGTGAGCCTTACTGGAACGCATACCTGGGGCAGTAGCAGGTTTGGGTTAACAATGGATAGCGGGTGTAGGTCTATGGTGTGCTTCGGGAAAGTGGTGGTGTAAGTTCGCCAATGAATACAAAACAACTTTATCCAGCAGGGTCAATGAATCAAAAAGAAGTATTAGTAGTTCGCTTTCGTGACTCCTTCGTTCTTGACCCAGACGGACATAATATTGAAGCAGTCTGTCATTACCCTGAATAATGGAACAACGATGATATCACCTGGATCTAAGTCGAATGTAGAACTACAAGACCAAGGGATGTATTCTTTGAGCCACCCAAAAGATTGGTCATGGCCATTCTGGCCTGCTGTCCCACTTTACCCTTACGGCAGGCGGCGGACACTTCGCAAGGAAATAGTTTTTGACACTATCTGGACTTTTGAGCAGCTTCACGGCATTCTCTACACCATCGTGCTGATTCGTATGACTGTCGTCAAACTCGCTGCCGGAGGTCTTCTGGTCTATGCACCCGTTGCTCCAACAACTGAGTGTGCCCGCTTGGTTAATGAATTGGTAGCAAAGCACGGTGAAGTTAAGTACATCATGCTGCCAACCAGTTCTGGTCTGGAGCATAAAGTCTTCGTTGGCCCTTTTTCTCGCCGCTTTCCTGAAGCACAAGTCTTTGTTTAATTCTCAGTTACATAGCTAGATTCTCAATAAAAACAGGTATTTCGCTGCGATCGCACTATTAAACAGGTCATTTATACCCCTAATTTTTAGCACCTCACAAAATCGCGTTGCTCCCCCTGGTTATATCTGCGCCCGATTGGGTGCAATGGATGGCTTAAATTACTCAAGCTATAGAATAGTTGACTGTGTTAATTCCTCAAACATCGCATTTTCAACCTCGCTTTATTGCGCTTGGCTCCATGTAAATAATTTCCCAAATATGACGGTTTAAGTCAGCAAACCCATGTCCGTACATAAAACTGTGGTCTTGTGGTTCATTGTAGGTTGCTCCATCGGCGGCAAGTGCAGGGAGCAACCATCGCATCAACTTTTTCTCGGCTTGATGAAGATAAACATACAAGCACTTCATGCCTAGTAAGAGAAACTCAAGCTTTCGCCAAAAACTCATCTAGGCAGTCAAAAGTGGAGTTCCACCCTTCGATCACACCCATCTGTTCATGCTTACGCCGATCCTCAATAGACTCATGCATAATCTGGAGTGTGAGTTTAGTTTTGCTATCTAAATCCTCGAAAATGGCTGTTACAACCATTCCCTTTGGTAAATCAGCATTTACAACTTTTTCAAAGCCTTCATCAAATTCATCACTGGTAACAATCCTCTCAAAGGGTACGATTTCGCGAAAAACACCTTTGGCCGGGTACTCCCTGCCGTCTTGGCCAGTCATCACGTAGCGCCATTTCCCACCGAAACGCAGATCCATCTCAATCACACGGGTTGTGAAACCTTTTGGCCCCCACCACTGCGTTATGTGTTTGGGGTCAGTCCATGCTTGGAACACAAGGGAGCGCGGCGCTTTCAAGATGCGAGTAATGACGAGCTCACGTTGGGATTGAGCATCAATGGAATCATTTTTGTTACTCATCTTGTTCCTCCTGGGTTTGTAATTCTTGCAGGTAATCATCAAGCCTAGAGAGCCTCTGTTCCCATAATTGGCGATATTGCTCAATCCAATCCGCCGCTTCTTTGAGCGGCTGTGCTTGAATCTGGCATGGTCGCCATTGAGCTTCGCGACCCCGCACAATCAGTCCGGCACGCTCTAGTACCTTGAGATGTTTGGAGATTGCAGGAAGACTCATCTTAAAAGGCTTGGCTAACTCACTCACCGATGCCTCACCCTTGGCGAGGTGAACCAGAATTGCACGCCGTGTAGGATCGGCTAGGGCAGCGAAGGTAAGGCTCAGTTGCTCGTTAGACATTTTTGTTTAACCTAATGGTTAATTAACTACTAGGTTAAATGTACTATTGAAAAATGTCAAGCTCCCACTTAGGTCCTTACCAGTAATAAAATGCCCAGCCCCTGCGGGCAGGCGTGCAGTCGCTCATGAGGGAAACCCCCTTTCTGCGCGCTGCTGAACCGTATCAATAATATTTTTGGCAAAACCGAGGTATTGAGGCGCTTTCGCCTTCAAGGCGAAAGCGACGGCTCATAGCATTTTATTTCTTGGATCTCCCCTAGCATTCTGTTACTGCTTCCGTCGAGAGTTTACAGTCATAAACTGATGCCACTGCCCATCATCACCCAGCACATAGGATGTCATCACTCGATGATTATCACTCTTGAACTCGATTACATCTCTGTAACTTGCCATCTTCTCATCGCCCGTCATTGAGGGACCGTCAGAATTAAGCGTTAGCATGTTTTCAGCCGCGTCCAATTCACCCTCGTACAACCATAGATAAGTCATCATTGACCCAACCCAGGTGCCTACATAGCGTTGCTTCTGCGGGTCATATCCCAGCGTTATTATCATTGTTGCCGCACCACCGCAGGGCATTTCGCCCTGTCCTTCACCTACAACCCAAAATCCACCAATTGATCGCACACTTTCCGTTCCTGTTGCTCTTTCAGGCGGTTGATCTGGACTCATCATTGCCTCTGTTTCATAAGTCCACTCACCGACGAGTTTCTGTAGCCACTGATGTTCCTTTTGTGGCTCAGTATTCATTGTTGGCTCCTGTTGTGTTTTGATTGTCTCCATTGCTTTAGCTCCTTTTGATGAATCATTGAGGAATGTAATTAGCGCGAAGCCCAACTCTGTAGGCGAAGCCGCCCCAAAGGGCTAGGAACCGCGTAAAATGATGAAAAATCAAGACTTTAGTAGTACATAAATACTATTATGGCTCAACTGATTGAGGGGAAATACCGAATTGATCGACCAACATGCCAAAGCCGACAGACCAGAAGGTTTGGCTCATGGCATTTTCTTCCAGGTAAATCAGCAGTACATATTTCATTGAATTGCCTCTGTTGTTTCCCTTTGTAATCAAGTCGAACGACAATTGCTCAAATCGACACCTTTGCCAAAAATTTTTTTATCATTTAGATACAATCGAGCAATACCTGTATTCTTTCCTTTCGTGAGTAAGTCGAACGGCAATTTGAAATCGACACCTCTGGTAAAATTTTTTCCGGCGTCAGCTATGACCTCAAACGCACAATCAGATGTAACAATCGCGCTCGCCTCCATTTATCGCGCCGAGTGAGAACATAACATGGAATCCACACAAGACAAATGGGCATTAGTCACAGGTGGGAACCGAGGGATTGGGTTTGCCATCGCTCAAGGTCTACTAGCAAAAGGCTATTCGATAATTATTACTTCGCATTCGCTTGATAACGCAAAACTTGCGGCCCAGAAGCTTCAACCAAAGGTAATCCCTGTCGAATTAGATGTCACTAATGATCGCTCTATCAATGAAGCAGTAAAAACCCTGCACCAAAAGATTGATCGGTTAGACGTTTTGATCAATAATGCTGGCGTCTATCCAGACAATCATGTAAATATTCTTACCATTGACCGTGAGTTACTTGATTCCACAATGAATACCAATGCCTTTGGCGCAATTCGGATGGTACAGGCATTTTTACCCCTGTTGGAAAAATCCCCCGATGCCAGAGTTGTTAACGTTTCAAGCGGATATGGAGCATTAGAAGACTTGTCTTACGATGTCCCAAGTTACTGCCTATCAAAGCTGGCATTAAATGGCGCAACAATTATGCTGGCACAAGCTCTACAATCTTTTGGGATTGTTGTCAATTCCATTTGTCCGGGGTGGGTCAGAACAGATATGGGTGGTTCATCAGCACCGCGCACACCAGAACAAGGAGCCGACACTGCAATTTGGCTGGCTACTGATGCTCCACGCAATGTAAGCGGCAAGTTTTTACGAGATCGTAAAGTAATTTCTTTTTAGATGTTACTTGTCGTTATAGTTTTTTTACCTTGAAAAAAGCATAAATCTTCTATAGCTCGAATGTGCAGTTTCCCAGTTTGGAGCAAATAATCTCTATTGCCTTGCCCTTGAAAAAACAATTGTGTGTTCGTTCTCTTCTGAGTCGCTATTTTGGAGTAAATAATATGGCAAGATTCAGTCGGACTTGGTGGGGCGATCGCTTTATTCAAGCACTAGAAGCTTTTACTGATGATAACCGACTCAAAAGAGGACGTTCTTATGCTAGCGTAGGCAGAAAGTTTCCTTTTAAACAGTTGTTGTGCAGCAGTATTCAGCATTCTTGATGCGTAGTGGTAAGAAGACATGATTAAAAAGACAAAATCAAAGCAGGAAGTGCTTGAACTAGCCCACAAGCATAATTTGACTATCCAAGAAGACTCACTGCAATTTAATGAATCGGGTCTTGATTTTCAAGTTGTGTTAGCAAGGGACACTGATGGAGAACGCTGGATTTTGCGTCTTCCTCGGCGGGAGGATGTTCTACCGTCGGTGGATAAGGAAAAACGCACGCTGGAACTGATTGCCCCTCTTCTCAATGTGGAAGTGCCACAATGGACTATTTGCACAGATGAACTCATTGCTTACCGGGCATTAAACGGTGTGCCAACAGGCACAATTGACTCAGAAGCAAAAGCTTATGTGTGGGAAATTGATCCAGCAAATCCACCTGATCAGTTTCATAAATCGCTAGCTAAGGGGATTGCCTCTCTTCATCAAGTTAGCATTGAGGAAGCACGCGCAATTGGTCTTCCCATTGAAACCGCTGAAGAAGCACGTGCGGCGATGAAACAGAAGATGGATGCAGTGAAGAATGAGTTTGGTGTTGGTGAAGAGTTGTGGAACCGTTGGCAATCTTGGCTCCAAAAGGATGAGGTTTGGACGAAAGAAACAGTGTTAACTCATGGTGATTTACACGCTGGGCATATTTTGATTGATGCCCAAGTACAAGTAACTGGCTTCATTGACTGGACTGAGGCAGCCGTCACTGACCCAGCCCGTGATTTTGTCGCCCATTACCGCACTTTTGGTGAAGACGCTCTGAATAAGCTGATATCAGCATACGCCGAGGCAGGTGGACGTATTTGGTCGAAGATGGCAGAACAAGTGATTGAACTGGCTGCTTCTTATCCCATAGCCATCGCGGAATTTGCGCTGAAGTCAGACTTGGATGAATATAAACAGATGGCTAGACAATCACTTGGCGTAAGTACTAACAATATTTTTAGGTAATCGCCGTTACCTTTGAACAAAATGAACGTTTATGGCGGTTAGATCGCCAAGCATCAAAATAGAACACTGAAACGACTTTCTTAGCTGGTAAGCCTGTAGACTAGGTATTGTTGGCATTTCCAGTATTAAATAGGGAAAAATGTAACCAATTGGAGCGCCTGCGTGGAATCGGAGCAAATAATATGTCTAATCTACAATACCTTTGCCACTCTTGTAGTTCATCGCTCTGGGTTTCCTCTTGCCTATAGGGACTACTTTCGATTGCTTGGGAGGTTGAGGAGGACGGCATGTTTCACAGTAGAGCGGTCGGACACCAAAGGTTTCTCGTTGTGTGGGTTGTTCGCACTGCTTACACACAAAGTTGAAAACGCGAGTATGAATTTCCCGCTTGTGCGCTCTAACGGTGTACTCTCGGACATCGATTGTTTTGCTGGGCATTGATTACCTATTGTGGTCTTACTTCTAAAATATAGTTTTTCACATTAGTTCTGCAAGATCCGTGCATCATCTAATTGAAGTAATTCTACTTAATCAAATAAATACTCTTGAATGTCATTTTGATGATGGCGGAGAATACTTATAGCTTTGACCTGGATTTGACGAATGCGCTCTCGACTGAGGTTTAACTGTTGGCCAATCTGAGCGAGATTGAAATGCTGATCATTCTCCAGTCCAAAACTTAAAGTCAACACTTGACGTTGAATAGGTGTCAGTGGTGCTAAGAATTTAGCCACGTCTTGGGATAAAAGTTCTTGGGTGAGGAGTTTTTCTGGTGAAACACCAACGTCTGCTAAAATTTCGCCCAATTCTGTCTCTTTCTCTTCTCCCACTTGTTTATTTAAAGAAATGGCTGTACGAGAGGCAGTGAGATATTCTCGAAGCTTATCTGTGCTGAGGTTTAATGATTTTGCGATTTCTTCAGCAGTGGCATGACGACCGAGTTTTTGAAAGCTTTCTCGCTGCACTTTTTTAATTTTATTAAGTATTTCAGTGAGATGAACAGGTAATCTAATAGTGCGGGATTGTTCTGCTATAGCGCGTGTGATTTCCTGACGAATCCACCAGTAAGCGTAGGTCGATAGCTTATAGCCCCGATTGGGATCAAATTTTTCTATACCCTTTTGTAAACCGATTGCTCCTTCTTGGATCAAGTCTAAGAATTCCAAATTGCGGTTCTGGTATTTCTTGGCAACAGAAACTACCAGTCGGAGGTTAGCTGTCACCATTTTTTGTTTAGCTTTTTGACCAAGGTGTAGTGCTGCTCGGACTTGTGCTTCGGTTTTTTCAACAGCATTGGCTAATTCCCTCAAAGTTGGTTCACGGTCTAGCTGTTGAGTGAGTTCATTTTTAGATTGCTCAATGGCAATCATTTGTTGTACAAGTCTTGCATAAGCAATTTCTTCGTCTGGCTTCAATAAAGGATACTGACCAATTTCCTGCAAATAGATGCGAACCATGTCTGAACTGAGGCTGGACATATAAACTCAATACTTTTTTTAACCGGGGGATTTAAAAGTATAAATCAAATAATTCGATAAACTTTTTTATTTTTAATAGTCAAAATTCATCACCAATAGATTACATCTCACCAATGCAGCCCTGCCTGAAGTAACCTCTGCTGTAACCGTGTGTAGCGCTTTTGGTCATCGGTAGAGCGCACCGTTAGAGATATCGCTTTTTTAGCTCCAACCACGAGTGCTAACTTCTTGGCACGAGTTATACCAGTGTAAAACAGGTTTCGGGTCAACATCATATAGTGCTGCATATAGATTGGCAGAATTACCACTGGATATTCTGACCCCTGGCTTTTATGAATAGTCACGCTTCAGGCTAAAGTAATTTCGTTGAGATCAGCATAGTCGTAAATTACAGTACGCTCTCCATACTGCACAATTACTTCTTGTTCAAGAGTATCAATGCTCTTGATAATTCCCAAGTCACCGTTGAAGACTTCACGGTTGTAGTCGTTGGTTAACTGGATAATCCGATCACCCTCGCGTAACAAATTCCCACCTCTGTTAATCTCAACCTTGTCGGGGGCGGGTGGATTAATCAACTGCTGCAACACGGTATTAAGATTGCGAGTCCCGACTACTCCCTGTGTCATCGGGCAAAGCACTTGGACATCAGTGGCAGGATTAAAACCTAAGCCAGGGAGCAAGTCTGTAATCAACTCGCAGATTGCTTGTACTCCATGTTCAGGCTGATGACCGCCGCCGTGCCACAGACAATCAGATTGAGGTGTGTCAGAAATCGGTTCAATCGTGGGATACTGCCCTCAGTTAATCTGATGAGCAGCAGTGATAATTGCACTTGTTTGAGCTTGGCGAAATACCTGGGTCAACCGCACCACCGGAACTCGCCCAGAATTGATTAGGTC